>JBEIMN010000857.1:0-1021 GCA_040378705.1 Acidobacteriota bacterium | reverse complement strand
ATTCCGGGAAAGAACGGGTATGATGTCTGCGCCTACATCAAGAACAATCCGGAACTGAAGCATATTCCGGTTATCCTGCTCATTCCGGGGTTTGAGACATACGATGCGGAGCGTGCGCGGCGAGTCGGAGCGGATCATCATCTGACCAAGCCGTTCCAGTCGATTCGTTCGCTGATTGCGACGGTCAAGAATCTGATTGAGGGTGAGGTGCCTGTCAATACTCCGGCTGGCGGAGTGGCGGGGTTCGAGATGAAGAGGGGGCTGGGTCTCATCAGGTCGCGGGCGGAGACGGTAATCGACCCATTACCGGAAGAGCAGTCTGTCTTTGACCAGACCACTGAGACTGCGGTGCCAGTGCCCCCGGTTCCATCAGACTTATCAATAAAAACATCTGGAAAAACATCTGGAAAAATATCTGGAGAAACATCCGAAGAAGCATCAGGTCGGTTGGAACTCGATGAGGTGCTCGATCTTGACCTGCTCGACGAGATGCCGATTAGCAAGACTGGATTGCAAGCGTCAGAGCAGGATGAGATTCAGAGAGTGACGGCGGTTGAGGAAGTGGAGCCGACCATCCTGGCGCGTGACTCGGGCAGTGTGCTCACTTCGCGTGATATTGCGCCGGAGGTGATCGGCGATATTGTCGAGCGTGTCGCGCAGCGGGTCGTTGAACTGCTGGCGGCGGAGATTTCACGACAGGTTCGTGAGGTAGTGACGCCGGCGATCGTCGATCAGTTGGGAGAAGAGCTGGCCGGCAGAATTTCAGGTGAGGTTGCGAGATCGCTTTCAGACCGGACGGCGATGCCGGAGGTTGCCCCGCTGGCGACCCTGAGCTATGACGATCCCGATCAATTGCTGGAGTTGGACGAATTCTAATCTTTCCAGCCTCTCCAAAGTTGAGGGAGGGATCTTTTCGAGTTGAAGCGGCTCACACTGAATTGTGAGGCTCCATTTACTGACAATGGCGAGCGGTTTGACGAAAATAATAAAGCCCTGATCCAGACAATTTATCTTAAGACAT
>JBEIMN010000856.1:0-1039 GCA_040378705.1 Acidobacteriota bacterium | reverse complement strand
GGATTTCCCGGAGAAAGTCCAACGTAACCACCCTGACGACGGTTGCGACGATTGCGGCCAATTCCACCTCATACTCCGACACCGGTCTCACCGCTGTCACCGGATATGTCTATGTCGTTACGGCGATCGATGCTGCGGGTAAGACCGCTCCATCTGTCAATGCCACGGCGACGACCAGGGCCAGGCCGGCCGTCGCGCCATCCGGAGCGGTGGCCGTTCAGTAAGGGGGCGCCCTTACTCCATCAGTGGCGTCTGCCATCGGAAATGGCCTTTGATCTTTTAGGATCAAAGGCCATTTCCGCGAGTGACCAGGGGCTGCGCTGCAGACTCCTGGTCGCTCGCGCTGTTTTGAGCCATTTTTGATTCCCGATCGTTGAGCAGGCCCTTGTCGTGGTGTGTGGTGGTTGTTGTAGAATGCGTGCATGCATAGTCCCGACAACTTTAATGTATTTGGTTCCGGCTATCTCCCGGGGCATCTGGGCATAGTCATTACCGCGGTCGAAGAGCGACAGATCAGGGCCCGCCTCGAGGTGCAGCCGCATCTGCTGGCGCCGAACGGCTATCTGCACGCCGGAACCGTCGTCTCGCTTGCCGACACTGCGGCGGGTTATGGCTGTATTGCCAACCTGCCCAGCGGAGCGAGCAGCTTCACGACAATCGAGCTGAAGAGTAATCACCTCAGTACTGCCCGGGAAGGGGTCGTCGAGTGCGTGGCGACGGCGGTGCATCTCGGTCGGACGACGCAGGTCTGGGACGCGGTCGTTACCCACTCCGGGAGCGGGAAGACCATTGCGATCTTTCGCTGCACGCAGATGCTGATCTATCCACGGCCAGAGGCGTGATCAGAAGGTGATCAGGAATAAGATTAAAAGGGCAAATGATGATGATTGAAAAGACAAAACGCGGCGGTTCAATCTTTTGCGCGATCTTCACTCTCGTAGCTTTGATGTTTGGGAAAGGAATGGCGCAGGGAGAACTAACACTATCTTTCGAGTCACCACACATGTTGGTAATTCAAGGTTCGCACCTTCCCGGAGGC
>JBEIMN010000855.1:0-1050 GCA_040378705.1 Acidobacteriota bacterium | reverse complement strand
GTCTTCATAATGCGATCGCCCTGAGGTGCTGCCTCGCTGAAATTATCAAAAATTGATCCGGCGGGGTGGCCGGGCTTGTATCAGATTCGCTTCCGGTTTCTAATTGGGGCTCTTACGATTCAATAAATCCAGATCAGAACCAGGGAGAACCATCCAATGCAGCCGTGCTTGTTCAATTTCATCAGGTCTGTCAGGGCCATCGGACGTCACTTTGCCGCCTTGTCGCTTCTGTTCGCGATGAGCCAGCTGGCGCTTGCCCAGAATAAGGCTGAGCTGCCGCGAAGCACACCCGAAGCACAGGGGATATCGTCCGCCGCGCTCCTCTCGTTTGTCGACCAGGCCGACCGCCAGATCGAGACGATGAACAGTTTTCTGCTTGTCCGTCACGGCCACGTTGTCGCCGAGGGCTATTGGACCCCATACGATGCGAAGACGCGCCACGCGCTCTATTCACTGACGAAGAGTTTTACGAGCACAGCCGTTGGGCTTGCCGTTGCCGAAGGCAGGCTGAGTATTGACGACCTCGTGCTGCCGATGTTTCCGGAAGACGCTCCCGCCGAGCCGGGATCGAATCTGAAGTCCCTCCGGGTGCGGGATCTTCTCTCGATGTCGACCGGTCAGCACTCCGAAGCCCGTAACCGGACTGGTGATCACTGGACGAAGAACTTTCTCGCTCACCCCTTCGATCACAAGCCGGGTACTTACTTTCTCTACAACACACCGTCAAGCCACATGCTCTCGGCGATCGTCCAGAAGAGGACCGGCCTGACTACACTCGAGTATCTCCGCCCACGCCTCTTCAATCCACTCGGGATCGCCGATCCGGTCTGGATGTCGAGCCCGCAGGGCGTCAGCAGCGGCGGCTGGGGACTCAAACTCCGCACTGCCGAGATTGCGCGATTTGGACAACTCTACCTCCAGCGCGGCAAATGGCAGGGGCGCCAGCTTGTTCCCGAAACCTGGATCGCACAGGCGACCTCGCGGCAGGTCTCCAATGGCAGCAACCCGGCCAGCGACTGGGAGCAGGGCTATGGTTACCAGTTCTGGCGC
>JBEIMN010000854.1:0-1063 GCA_040378705.1 Acidobacteriota bacterium | reverse complement strand
TGTGTCGGGTTGCTCACTCATGCACTCGATCTCCTCCTTAAAGTCTTGGCTGAGAGCGGGCAGAAATAGTCTGCCATTACCCGTCGCAGTCAGGCAAGGTTGGGAGTAAAGCTGTTAGATCGCAGTGCTTACCGATGGATATTACATAAGTCAGTCATTAAATCGGTGTCAGGGTAACTAAACCCGGCCGATTCGTCAACTTGATCGGCCATATTGAGCCAACCCGGCTAAATCTGGCCAGGGCGATCGCATTTTAAGAGTCAGGATTCCCAGATTCGGGGGCTGGGTGCGCGTGCTGGGTGCGTGTGCTGGGTGCGCGGACCTCCGGTCCGCATGCCCCCGGGAGCTGGGCCTGGCGCGGCTATTGCTGAGTCGCGCTGAGTGCCACTGAGTGGCCGCTGTGAAAGGTGAAGACATGCCGGCCGGCGGCCCGCGCACACAGGATTTCCACTCGCAAAATGCGATCTCCCAGTAAATCTGGCCGATTACACCGCTATCGGTGGCGTATCCGACGCTGAGGTGAACGCGAATTGATCCCCGTCGAAGCAGGGGATGAGCTCCGGTTCTATGCCGGCACGGAGAAGGCCGGGAAGGAGGTGATCGAAGAGGCCCCCCTTCTCATCGGCGGAGGAGAGAATGACGGCATCACGCGCCCGGGTCAGTCCGACGTAGAGCAGGCGCTGCCGTTCCTGATCCTCAAGCGCTTTCTGGCGGAGTTCGAGCCAGGCATAGAGGATGGGCAGGGCATCGCTTTCGGGGGCGCCGGTCTCTGCCAGATCACGGTCTGGCTTAAGAGCGACACCGAATTGCGCGTCAAAGTGGAATTGTCGCTGGTCGGTCCGCAGATTGGCGCCGAGGTCTGGAATGACGACAATTGGCCATTCGAGACCCTTGGCAGCGTGGATGGTCATCATCGAGACGGCGTTGCCCGCCTCGACCGGCGGCCGTTTGAGCTCGATTCCGCCATCGATCAACCGCTTCATTCTTCGCCAGAGGGCGAAGATATCGAAGCCGACGGCAGCTTCGTGATTCTCGATCCACTCGATCATTCCGCGCCAGTCGG
>JBEIMN010000853.1:0-1066 GCA_040378705.1 Acidobacteriota bacterium | reverse complement strand
GTCTCGAGATTATCTATTGATCAGGCCCACGATTATCCTGCAAAGCTCCGTTACTGTCTACCCTACCCCTCCACCTCCCCGCCTTTCCAAACAGCCTTGCGTCAATATTAACTGGTAAGGTTGGCAAGTTGGCAAGCCAGACCAAAATGCGGCGGAGGAATCGATTTGCCTTGCCAGACCGTTTTTCACATAATCGCTGTCTTGTAATTGTGAAACCGGAGGAGTAACCAAATGCCCGCGTCCAGTCTGCTTGCCCTGATCGATGATATCGCTTCGATTCTCGACGATGTCTCCGCCATGACCAAAGTTGCGGCGAAGAAGACCGCCGGCGTCCTTGGGGACGACCTCGCCCTCAACGCCGAACAGGTCGCCGGGGTCAATGCCGACCGCGAACTCCCCGTCGTCTGGGCGGTCGCGAAGGGATCGTTCATCAACAAGGCGATTCTAGTGCCCGCCGCGCTCGCCATCTCCGCCTTCGTCCCGGCGCTGATCATTCCACTGCTGATGATCGGCGGCGCTTTCCTCTGCTTCGAGGGGGTCGAGAAGCTCCTCCACCCGCTGCTCCACAGCAAGGAGGAGGACGAGACGCACCACCAGAAGCTGCTCGCCGCCGTTGCCGATCCGGCGGTCGACATTGTCAATCACGAAAAGGATAAGATACGGGGCGCGATCCGTACCGACTTCATCCTCTCGGCAGAGATCATTGTCATCTCCCTCGGAACCGTCTCGCAAGCCGTCTTCAGCCAGCAGGTCATCACCCTGACGCTGATCTCGATACTATTCACCGTCGGCGTCTATGGCCTGGTCGCCGCAATCGTCAAGATCGATGACGCCGGACTCATCCTCAGGCGACGCGGCCGATTCGCGCGCGCCGTCGGATCGGTCCTTCTTGGCTCGGCGCCGCTGCTGATGCGGCTGCTCTCGGTTCTCGGCACGGCGGCGATGTTTCTGGTCGGCGGCGGCATCGTCGCCCACGGCTGGCACACGCTCGAAGCCCTGATCGAGTCGATCACCGTCAACCTCGTCAGCGTTGAACAGCTCTCGTACGCCGAGTTCCTCGAAGGAC
>JBEIMN010000852.1:0-1083 GCA_040378705.1 Acidobacteriota bacterium | reverse complement strand
TCAGACCGACGGCCGGGAGGATACTTGTCGATGGCGGCGACCATCTACGGGGTGCGTGGAGAGCCGGGCTCGGGTATCTTCCTGAGCAGCCCTCGTTTTATGAGAATCTGACGGCGGCGGAGTTCCTGATCTATGGTGGCGAGCTGGGTGGCCTGAGTCGGGCGAAGGCCCGTGCGCGAGCCGGTGAGCTGCTTGAACGGCTCGGGCTGGCAGAGGCGGCGGCGTCCCCCCTCCGCCGGTTCTCGAAGGGGATGCGGCAACGGGTCGGTCTTGCACAGGCACTGATCAACGATCCGGCGCTTCTGCTGCTTGACGAACCGATGTCGGGTCTCGATCCGTTTGGTCGCCGTTTGGTGCGTGAGATCATGGTCGAGGCGCGCGCCGCCGGGAAGACGATCCTCTTCTCATCGCACAACCTCGGCGATATCGGTGAGCTGACCGACCGCGTCGCGGTGATCGCACGTGGTCGATTGATTGCTCACGGTGCGGTCTCGACGCTTGTCGGTGACCAGCGATCGGATCAGTCTGCGCTCGAGGAGTGGTTTCTGCGCGAGGTCGATGGCTGAGTCGATGCGCGGTAATATGATTTCGGAAAGATGATTACGGGAATAATCTTACAATGTCGTTAAATCGAATCTTGAGGCCAGGGTGGATTCTGGCAATAACACTTGTTGCGCCGGCGCTCGTTTACGGGCAGTCTGTGCCGGATCAGAACCGTCTCGTCGAGATGTTGCAGGCGAAATACAACCGGCTCGCCTCGCTTTCGGCCGATTTTGTCCAGATACACAACGCGCCGGGTGAACGAACACGGCGCGAGACGGGCCATCTTCTGCTCCGTAAGCCGGGGCGAATGCGGTGGGATTACAGTGGATCCGAAAAGAAGATGTATCTCTCCGATGGAAAGTTTGTCTACGAGTATGTCGAATCGGACGGGTATGCCTCGCAGATGTCCCTCAAGGAAGCGGATGATTGGCGGGCTCCCTTTGCGTTTCTGCTTGGGCGTGGCAACCTGCGCAACGATTTTCAACGGATCGAGGCGGATGTCGAGGCGCCGACGCGCGCCGGCAATCGGGTTCTGCGACT
>JBEIMN010000851.1:0-1091 GCA_040378705.1 Acidobacteriota bacterium | reverse complement strand
CTTCCCGGTCTCCTTCGTGATCCGTTCATTATCAAATACGGTGTTGAAGGTGATGTATGGCAGAAAGACCTTCAGCAGCGTCGCTCCGAGTGAGAGCGGTGTTCCGCGCATGTTGTCCGCAATCCAGTTATTGACCACTTTGAATGGTCGCTCAAGCGCGGGTATGAAGACCGGTGGCCGACCCTCGCGCGCCCTTGCCAGCGCCGCCGTCAGCACCTCGAAGGTCTGTGACGACTTGCCGGAAGAGAGGTGATAAATGTCGTGCTCCGGATTCTCTTTCTGGTGAATCGTGACCAGTGACTCGGCGACAAAATCGACGTTGACGATATCGATCCGATCATCCGGTCGGAAGGGAAGCAACGGCAGCCCGGCCAGGAAGACGAACGAGCGAACCATGTCGAACTGCGTCGTCGCCGCGTGTCGGCTGTCGCCAAGAATGATGCTGGGGCGAAAGACGGTGTGTCGGACATCCGGCATCAGATTGTTCACCATGTGCTCGCAGAACTTCTTCGTCCGCGCATATGGGTCATAATCCGAGCGGCTCCAGTCGATCGACTCGTCCTCCTTCACCACCTCGCTGAATCGCTCTCCGGCGACCGCGACCGTGCTCACATCACTAAATCGGCGCAGCCCGTGATGATCCCGCGCCGACCGCGCCAGATTGATCACCTCGAGCGTTCCGCGCAGGTTGACGTTCAGGCACGTCTTCTCACTCTTTCGATTGAGCGATGCCGCGCAGTGGATCACCGATTCCGTCGTCTCAACCAGCTCCCGGTAATCATCCGCTGACAATCCGAAACGGGTTACGGTCAGATCCCCGCAAAAGATCCGTATACGGGTCCGGACGAACTCCAGAAAACGTGGAAAATCGAGATGCATCTGCATCGACTTCCAGAGTCGATGCTCCGCATCGGCCTGCCCTTTCGCCCGAACCAGCAGGTTCAGCCGATCAGAATGCCGCTCCAGCAACAGCGACGCGACGTGTGCACCAAGATAACCGGTCGAGCCGGTAAGGAAGATTGCCATAGCTATCTGTTTTCCACGGTTATTGCCAATCGATTCCGGTCCCTTATCCCCGGTCGTCCCTGCTT
>JBEIMN010000850.1:0-1094 GCA_040378705.1 Acidobacteriota bacterium | reverse complement strand
CCGCCTTCCGGGATGGTTACAGTTACCAGTCTCACGCCACACTGCGACGCCTTACCGAGATCGACCCTCCGACCGGCCATCAGGTCGCCGCACGACTGCTTGAAAGCCTGCAGTCCCGCCAAGGAGACCGGTCTGATCAGTCCGTGATCGCGGCCCAGCTGCTTTTTGAGTACTTCTTTCCACGACTTCCCGGGCAGAATGGCCGGAAGATGGCTCCGGTCGATCCAGCCCTCCGCCGCCGCTATTACCTGATCGCGCGCTCCATCCTCCAGCGATCGCTCCTCGAACCTTCAACACTTCAGGGGCTTCAGGCAGGGGATGGAGCGGGAATCGATCGCAGACTCTATACTGCAAACCAGGCAATGCTCGCCGCCTCACTCAACTCGATCGCTGCTGAATTCGAGGATCCCAAAGCCGGCGCCCTCGATGAGATGAAGCTCGTCGCGGAACGGCTATCCTCGGCTCTTCCACCGGAGTTCGCGGGGATGCGCGCCGCCCTCGACCCGCAAAACCCACAAAATAAGCCAGCCCAGCTACCACTCAGGGCTGACACCCCTCCGGAAGAGATCGTCTCCGCCGCAATTGCACGCGGGGATCTCCAGCTCGCCTCGAGCCAGGTCGGGCAGATCCGAAACGACCCCGTTCGAAGCCTCATGCAGCAGATGCTCTTTACCGCCCTCGTCAGGTCGGCGGCCGCGAAGAAGGAACTGGCGGAAGCGCTGATTACCGCCCTGAAAATTGAGAACCCTCCGCAGCGAACACTCCTGCTCGGCGATATCGCGAAGGGGGCACGGGCGGCGAATGAACCAAATTTTACAAGCTATGTCGTCTCCCTGATCATCAACAGCTCTTCCGATTGGGCAGCAACTGAAAGAAAAGCTGAATTTCTCCTCGACCTGACCGAGATCGATCGCTCAACCCTTCTGATCGATGCCTCGATCAGCTGCCTCAATTCACTAACACCCGAAGCCGACCGGTTGATGATCTCCGGCTCTTTCCAGCGGGCGTTTCTCAGGTCGGCGAAGCTCGATTTCGACGGCACCCTCGACAAGTTGTCCGATCTCAAATCGACCAGTCTCGAATTAATGGCGCGT
>JBEIMN010000849.1:0-1098 GCA_040378705.1 Acidobacteriota bacterium | reverse complement strand
GGTATTCTCTTCCGGCATAAGCCGGTTCGTAATCCCGACCTCGTTCAGATATGCATCGGCTGAAAAGGAGAGAAGGCTCGCGTGCTGACTCTTCCAGCCGAATCTACCGACACGTGTCACTCCCGGAGCCTCGAGAATCGGAACCATCAACGCCTGACCGTTGACCGCGCCCCGGCTCTGGGCGGACTGATTGCGTGCAATCTGGAGGAGGGTCTGGTCATCAATCGCTTCGATATACCCATCCCCAAGGACACTGAGCGAAATCCGCTGCGCCCTGACCTTCTCGTCGACCGGGATGAACTCCTGCAGCGAGGGATCGATTGCACGGTCGTGGATCAGCGAACCGCCGGGGGCTTCAATAAACTTCCCGGTCGCGTCACGATGGCCAGCCCGCACGACGAGGATCTGGCTTGAGCCGCCGGTAACGATATTCTGATGGCACTCGACGCAGCCCTGTGCATTATAGACTGGTCCGAGACCTTCCTCGATCGTGTCGCGCTCTTCGAAGGTCTCACGATCGGTGTCGAAGAGCGACTGCGCTGTGACGCCGTTGGTCACGTTGTCGAATCCCGCCAACGCCTCGACGGCAGGAGCCTGCGGATTCGCAATCACGCGCACCCATGAGGAGTCGATCATTGCCAATCCACCAATTACGAACACGGTCAGGACAATTGCCTTTAATTTTCGATTCATTACTATTGATCTCCATCAGGTAATGACTCACTTCCAGTGGAAGTTCCGTCGTCTTTAATTACTACTGGTTCAGTTTCTGACATCGCATCAACGAACCATTCATACCGCCCTCCGCTTCGCATATCAGATCTGCGAGTCGATTCCAAAGCGACCTGCTGACCGGATCATCCCGCTGTCTGATTTGCGCCTGCTATGTTGCGGACGGGTCTGTTTTCGTTGCCCCACCAGGCGGGCTTTTACAAACGCTTAACATTAGACGATGGGGCGATCGTTATCGTCATTTTATTTACATAAGTTGAAAGATGTGTTGACAATCTGGTTTGGGATCTCTATAGTCACTAATTCGAACAGATGACGCGGGGTGGAGCAGCCTGGTAGCTCGTTGGGCTCATAACCCAAAGGTCG
>JBEIMN010000848.1:0-1106 GCA_040378705.1 Acidobacteriota bacterium | reverse complement strand
GATTCCGGCGACGTGCGTGCCATGCTCACATCCGGAGGGGCACGGCAAAGCCGAGTCGGTCGCGGTTGAACTTGTCGCCCGACCGGGACATAACGAAACTGCCGAAGCGGTGGAACTGTTCGTCGAGTAACAGGACTCTGCGATCACCTTCCCCCGGATCATCGGATGGCTCTTATCAACACCAGTATCGAGAATCGCGACGGTCTGTCCGGCGCCGGTATACCCACTCGCCCAGGCGGCGGTGGCGCCAATGAAGGGCACACTCTCTGCCAGACTCTTTCGATTGAGCTTGTCTTCCTGAATGTCGAGGACATCATCGGACTGCCGGAGAGATTCGAGGCCGCTCGCATTGACCTCGATCGCCATCAGCGGCAAATGATCGTATCGCTTGATCGATGATGGATCATAGCCATAAATATTATCTACGAGCTTCTCCCGAACACGGCCAATCTCGTATCGCTGCGCGCGGGATTCGAGCGCCCCCTTCACCTCCGCGCTCGCCTCATAGGCGACACGGAGCGTGACAATAACCGGAACAACGCCCCTTTCGACAACACGCCTGGCAAGCCGGTCAAAGCGGCTCGCGGCGGTGCGGCTGCGCGTCATCCCGCTGGCTCGCTGCTGCTGCCGGCGCAATGTCTCCTGAAACTGATCCTGAGAACTGGCCGAATGGACCTGACTCCAGCTCCGCAGATTGGGTAAGGCAAGGATGATAATCGCAAAAGCGACCAGAACCATCAGTCCGCTGCAAACTCGCAAAACTCTGTTCATGAATATACGTCCTCCCGGACAACGCACACTTTGATGAAGGGCGGCACGTACCCTGATGAGCGTTAATGAATGTGCCAACGAAAGACCGACGGTCACTTGAACGAATTGGACCAACAACCTGATCAGCGGTTCGCGCGGGCTCGGTCGCCTGATATTTTTTACAAGGTCGCGGACAATAGTCACCTTGGATCTTGAGTTTAGGCAGTTTAACCTGAAGAACAGGTATGACAGCTTCTCACAGACGGTCACGATCCGGCCACAGAATAAAGTCTGGTGCGACCTGCAACTAAGGGTTGAAGACGGGTGGCGGCATCACGAACCGCTTTCAGGAGATG
>JBEIMN010000847.1:0-1126 GCA_040378705.1 Acidobacteriota bacterium | reverse complement strand
GGTGGCGAATGCCGCTTGGCCCATTCAATATGTTCTATGGCTTTGGCGCTTCGCCAATCCTTGTCGACGATAAGATCATCCTGCCGATCGACCAGGATCTCGACCTCAACTCAGCCAATAAGCCAGCAAATACGCCAGCCAGTAAAAGTGATGGCCAGAGCGGCGGCTCAATGCTGATCGCGGTCAACAAGGAGAGCGGCCGGCAGGTATGGAAGATCAGCCGACCCGAAGTCATCTCCGGGTATTCGACTCCGACCATCTACGATCCCGGTAATGGAGCGAAGCAACTATTGCTGCCGGAATCTTTCCAGCTCTCCGCCTACTCCGTCGCCAACGGGGAACGCGTCTGGTGGGTGCGTGGCCTCGCCTGCGAGATGAAGTCGGTCGTTAGCTACGACGCGGAGTATATCTACATCAACGGCTGGGGTTTTCCGCAGAATCAGCCCGGACAGCAGATTGCGACCATTCCGCACGAGGCCGGGCTGGCACGCTTCGACACCGATCGGGACGGACTGATCGCCAGGAGTGAGGTGGTCGCCGACACAACCAAAGATCCGATCCAGAAGATGCTGACGTGGGCTTTCGAGGCCTTTGACCTCGACCGGAACCTCAGGCTGACCGAGCGTGAATGGGGCGTCTTTCGGGCAATGATGGCCTCCGAGAACGGGCTGCTCGCGATCCGTGCTGGTGGCAAGGGCGACATGACCGCCTCCGCCATCCGCTGGCGTTACCAGCGACCAGTACCACAGGTGCCGTCGACATTGCTTTATCAGAAAAACTTGTTTATGGTCAACGACAGCGGGATCCTTATTTCATTCGACCCGACAACCGGAAAAGTGATAAAACAGGGTCGACTGCAGGGCGCAATCGACAAATATTTCGCTTCACCAGTTGGCGGCGACGGGAAGGTCTATCTGGCAAGCCAGGATGGAACCGTTTCCGTCGTCAGTGCTGCCGGCTCCTGGGAGATTCTGGCGGTCAATCCGCTCGGCGATGAGATCTATGCGACACCGGCTCCGGTCGGCGATCGGCTTTATATTCGCACCAAAGGGGCGCTGTACTGTTTCGGGCTTCCACCCGCGCGCGGCGCCGGAAAATCAACCGACTAGTCTGATAATCTGAAAAG
>JBEIMN010000846.1:0-1141 GCA_040378705.1 Acidobacteriota bacterium | reverse complement strand
GTGTTGACGATCTGCATAAACGAGACTGGTCCGGAGGCCATGCCGCGCCCTTCACCAACCGGCGTACCAGCCGGCCGCAGCCGCTCATACGTCATGCCCGTCCCACCACCGCTCTGATGGATCAGCGCGCACTGCTTCGCATGCTCCATGATCCCTTCGAGCGAGTCCGGAACCGGCAGGACGAAACAGGCCGCCAACTGCCCCTTCGGCTTTCCCGCATTGACCAGACAGGGGGTATTCGGCACAAATGCCCGCTCCATCATCAGCCGCGTCATCTGAAAAGTGAACTCCTCGAACCTCGCCGGGTTGGTCTCCGCTTTCGCGACGTGCGAGATTACACGCCCGACGATGTCTTCCCACTGCTCGAGCGGGTTTCCCTCCAGATCCTTCAATGAATATCGCTTCGCTACCACACGCTCGGCATTGATTCCAAGCACTCCTGTCGCCGCTGATCCGGCAAATCGAACGATCTTCTGCTTACTTACGCTCATTGATCTTTTCCTTAAATTCCCCAAAGTCCTTAAATTATCATAAAGTCCAAATGATGCATCAAGCTCGGGGCATCACGAAAAACCATTCGACCGGTTCATTATTCGATCGATATTTTTTAATTAATTGGCCTCGATAATACTCCTGGCAGACCACCTCGCACCCCAGATCTGTCATAGATCTGTAACTGATTTGTCATCGACATGTGCGCCATGCGGACTGCGTGCGGCATTATTGTCGACCCGGTGTGTCCTCAGCGCGTCGAAATATAGTCCACTAGATAAAGAGTTGTCAACGGGTTTTCTCACCTATATCTTGTGGTTTTCCCTAAACCATAGATGCGTAAAGTTTAAGATTTTCTCCCCCGCGCGGGAGGCATCTTCCGGCGTTCGGGGAGCGTCGCCGGAGTAGTAAGAGCCCGGTTTGCCTGAGGGGGCCGGAGGTGCTAATCTGCTTTTTCGTGCTGGCACTGGTCCGAGGTGAGCCCGCTTGCGGGGTCGCCAGTTGTCGGGATCGGAGCCAGAGTCCAAATCGGAATTTAAAATCAACCCGGCCGTAAGGCGTCTTTGTCATCAGCTATCTGGCACTTGGCACTTGGCATCTTCGAGATAGCAGATGCCAGATGCCAGATGGAAAATCTCTTTGGCCGCCG
>JBEIMN010000845.1:0-1143 GCA_040378705.1 Acidobacteriota bacterium | reverse complement strand
CGATAAATCAGGTCAGGTAGTCAGAAAAGACGAGATCATGAGCCAGGTCTGGCCTGGTCAGTCGGTCGAGGAGTCGAACCTGACGCAACACATCTTCTATCTGCGTCGCATTCTCGAAGATGATCCGCGAATTCCCCACTACATTATGACCATCCCGGGCGCGGGATACCTTTTCTATCAATCCGTCATTGTCATCAACGAAGACGGCCGCGAAGAGACGATTGGAGGACTTCAGCCCGCGCAAACCGATATCGATCCGGAGTTCAGTCAGCTTCATGACCAGGCCCCGGTTCAACCATCTGCTGGTGAAGAGCAATCTATGGCCCGAATATTCAAGTCCGGGCGCTGGCTGGCACTCTTCGCCGTGCTCGGCCTGGTCATTGTCGGCTTCGGGATCTTCTATTACCGTCAATTTCGAGCGTTGGAGAGCAGACCTGCCATCCCTGCCACCATCGTCCCATTTATTACCACTCCTGGACTGAAAGGTGATCTCGTCTTCTCGCACGACGGACAATCCCTCGCCTTCTCGACCGAGGGCGATACGATCGGCAGTCAAAACATCTACGTCAAACATATCGGAGTGGATAATCTGTTACGTCTCACCACCTATCAGGGCAATGATCACAGCTTCTGCTGGTCCCCTGATAACCGTGAAATAGCCTTTCTGCGCTGGCCAAGGGAGAGCGGCCGGAAGAATCTGATCATGATCACCCCGGTAACCGGCGGCCCGGCGAGGGAGATCGGTGAAACCTGGAATGGTCTCGACTGGTCGCCGGATGGAAAATACCTGGCCATCAGCGATAGTGAGGGCCCCGACTCGGCGACTGGAATCTACCTTTTGAGCATCGATGGAAACTCACGCCGGGCCATCTCCAACCCCCCACGGCGCGAAAATCTTTTCGACAGCGACCCGCGGTTCTCGCCCGACGGCCGATCGCTCGCCTTCGTCCGCTGGTCGAGCAATGTCATCGGAGATCTGTTTGTAGCCGATCTTACCGATAACAAGATCCATCAACTCACCTTCGATCGTCGCGAAATACCGGCAATTCAATGGACTTCAGACGGACGTGAGATACTCTTTATCTCCAACCGAACCGATAATCACCGAATGTGGCGGATCCCCGTGAAGGGCGGTCAACCAAT
>JBEIMN010000844.1:0-1152 GCA_040378705.1 Acidobacteriota bacterium | reverse complement strand
CATCGCCGCTGTTGAGCGCGCGGATCAGATCCTGATGCCAGCGGCGTGGAAGTTCGCGGAAATGGGTCGCGCTGTTGTAGTGCCAGTTGAAGATCAGGACGTGGCTCTTTTCGATTGCCTCGACCAGCATCGGACAACCCGTGCACTCTGAAATCCTTCGGTGCAGCCGCTCGTGCTCGCTAAATGTCTCGAAGAGATCCTTGTCCGGGTCGGCATACATCGTGTCGACACGAATCGCGAACTCCGTCAGCTCCCGCCTCTCCATCTGGCTCGCCTTCTCAGTGTAGAGTCTGGCCGACTGTGTCTCGAGCGCCTCTCTGATGACGTAGTGTCCACGGATGTCCTGGCTTGACGGGACACGCACCCGCGTTCCAACTCGCGGCCGGCTCTCGACCAACCCTTCCATCTCGAGCCGCTGCAACCCTTCAGAGACCGGCAGCAGGCTCATTCCGAGCTGCTCTGCCAGCCCGCGCCGCGACAGCGGGGCACCGAGCCCCAGCTCTCCCTTCAGGATCGCGTTGCGGATCGTTTCGTAGGCATGCTGAGCAAGGCTTCCCTGTATTTCGTCGATTTGAATTTTTTTCTTTGACATATCAGATTTTATCAAAATGCCTTGACAGCATAATTCATTCTGCATAGTGTGACAAGCGCACTACTGATATATCACTAAATATCAATTTAAAACAAAACTGGTCAGCAATTCGGCAAGACGATCGATCAGCATTTGAGCAGACAACTTTTGGAGGAGGACTAATGAAGTATCTTCGACAAGCAGCATTGGCATTGCTTCTATTCTGTACTGGAGTTGAGGGGCAGAACATTACCGGGACGATCCTTGGAACGGTAACGGACGGACTCGGCGCACTGATTCCCGGGGCGAGTGTTGTGATCGTCAATTCAGCGACCGGACAGGCGGTGACGATGACGTCTGATGGAGGCGGCAATTACCAGGCGCCGTTATTGCCTCCCGGATCATATCAGGTGCGAGTGACAGCGGCTGGGTTCAAGGGAAGTCTGCGGGATGGGGTAAGGTTGCGGGTGGAGGACAAGCTACGGCTCGATTTTTCGCTCGAGGCGGGGGCGGTAAGTGAGACGGTAACGGTGACTGGTACGCCGCTGATCGAATCAGAGACCTCATCGCTTGGGCTGGTG
>JBEIMN010000843.1:0-1157 GCA_040378705.1 Acidobacteriota bacterium | reverse complement strand
GCCGATGGCGATCACCAACGCAAGGATCATCGAACCTGGTGTGTATCGAAATGAGAGACCGCTCGTAAATGAACTGATTCCGAAAGCGAGGAGTCCAAAGAAAGCCCCGGTCGGCCAGTGGCTGCGCGTTGCCCTCATGACCACCCATAAACGCCGCCCAACCAGCAGCCAGAACGAGAGGAGCAGCAGCAGCCCGATCGATCCAAGCTCGACGAGTGTCTGAAAATATTCGTTGTGAACAAGGGGACTGCGAATCTCATCGTAATCCTCCGGGCCGGCCGCCGCTCGCACGTCGCTATTTTCGGGACGGTTGACCCAGCCCTTGCGATACTCACCGTAGAGATTGGCGTAGCCAGCCTGTCCGATTCCGGCAATCGGGTGTGCCTTGACCATCTCGATCGCCGAGAGCCAGCCACGCAGACGCGTCATCAGACCACCTTCGGTCGCCGTAAGCTGTGTCGCTCCCTGATACCTGTCAACAACCTCTGCACGATAGAGTGTGCCAATGATCCCCGCACCGGCAATGATCATCGCCGCCACCACCAGCCCGCGACGCGGACTGCCAAGGTCGACCATCCGAACACCCCAGACAATCCCCATCAGCACGAGTGAGATCGTCATTCCAAGCAGCGCCCCGCGCCTCATCCCGATCAAAACCGCGACTATCGCGAGCAGCGAGACCACAAAATAGACCAGTGTCATCACCCGGACGCGCGATTTGAAGTAGCTTGCCACCTGGAGCGGGATCAGTGTCACCAGTATCTCGGCCGTGATTCCGTGGTTGAAGAAGAAGCCGAGCATGTTCGGGCCGTACAGGTACCGCTCATACAAAATAGTGAGAGCGAGGATTACGCAGATCAGTGTCAGCAGGTGGAACATCGACTGCCCAATCCGTTTTCCCATCCTTGTCAGCGCGGCAAAAAGGAAGAATCCGAAGAGCAGCCAGATCGCGGTCAGCCGCAATCCTTCGAAACGCGCCGGCGTCCAGATCTGACTCACCAGCTGCCAGGTGATGAAGAGCCCAAGCGCGGCCATCATCAGGAGAAGCGGCCGCTCCAGTTCAAATCTCGATGATCCCGACCGGCTCGCCCGAAACGATTCCCAGAGCGCCATCGTTCCCAAAATCAGCGCATAGATCGCAAAGCCCAGCTCCTGCG
>JBEIMN010000842.1:0-1164 GCA_040378705.1 Acidobacteriota bacterium | reverse complement strand
AAGACAACCATTCTCCGTCTGATAATGGGACTTGAGAGTCCCGACGAGGGGACGCTTGAGCGTGTCCGCGGACTTCGCGTCGGTGTTCTCGCCCAGCACGTCGACTTTCGTGGCGCGACAACCGTGATCGATGCCGCACTGGGCGTCTTTGAGCGGCTGATCGCCTTTGAAAAGCAGATGCGTGAGCTTGAGCACGCGATGACAGAGTGCGAAGGCGAGGCGCTCGATGCCGTGCTGCACGAGTACAGCGAAGCGCAGCACAGCTATGAGCACGAGGGCGGCTTCACTTACCATGCGCGTACCGAAGCGGTCCTGCTTGGACTGGGCTTCGCGCGCGATGAATTTGAGAAGATCGCCGAAAATCTCTCCGGTGGAGAGAAGAATCGGCTCGGTCTCGCCCGGTTACTGCTCCAGGAACCGGACATTCTGCTGCTCGATGAACCGACGAACCATCTCGATGTCGAGGCGGTCGAGTGGCTCGAAGAGTTTCTGACGGCGTATCGCTCCGCGTATCTGATTATCTCCCACGACCGTTTCTTCCTCGACCATACGGTCAATCGAATTCTTGATCTCGAGTTTGGAAAGGTCGACAGCTACCGTGGAAATTATAGTGCCTATCAGATCGAAAAGGCGGAGCGGCAGGAGCAGCAGCAACGCGCCTTCGACCAGCAGCAGGAGATGATCGCCCGGACAGAGGACTTCATCCGGCGGAATCTCGCCGGCCAGAAGACGAAGCAGGCCAAATCGCGACGGATCATGCTGCAGAAGATCGATCGCATCGAGAGTGTCAATAACCTTGATACGGCCAGTTTCAAGCTGAAACCAACCGCGCGGACTGGCGATCAGGTACTGGTTCTTGATCGCCTGTCGATCGGATTTCCAACCCGAACCCTCGCCCGCAACCTCTCACTGACCCTCCGTCGCGGTGAGCGGCTTGGCGTAATTGGTGGGAATGGAACCGGAAAGACGACCTTTCTGCGGACGATCCTTGGCGAACAGAACTATCTCGATGGTGATATGCGCTGGGGAACTGGCGTCAAGACGGGCTACTATGACCAGCGGCTGACCCTGGTCGATGAACGCAACAGCGTCCTCGATGAACTGCGGACGGTCGCCGCGTCAACCACTTCCGATGGGGAACTGCGCGGTTTCCTTGGCCGATTT
>JBEIMN010000841.1:0-1179 GCA_040378705.1 Acidobacteriota bacterium | reverse complement strand
GATGCGACCGAAGCCGGCGATATAGAAATGGCAGCGGTATGAGCAGCCCGATCACGACGATTAGTATCACATCTGGCATCCAGAAGGTGAACCCATAGAGCCAGGGCAAATGGCCAAACCAGTCATCGTGCTTTCCGATCTCTCCACCCCAGATTCCGGAACCGTACAGATTGATCGGAATCCTGATCAGAGCCGTCAGCAGAAACATCCACCCACCCAGCGCCGCGCCAATCAGGACCGCCCGCGCGACGTTCTGTGAAAGCAGATGGCCCGACAGGAGCGCATCGAGCGAAGCCAGCTTGCCCGGATAAGGCTCGCGCAGATCGCCTTCGCCGCTGCCATAGGCCAGTCCAAGGAAGAGCCCGATGATCAGCAGGAAGAAGGAGCCGCTGATGATGATCAGCCATTTCGGAACAGGGAAGTCCGGCGTCGCAATCGAGTCGTAGGTCCCGACATCCGAAAACCAGAGCGGTGAACTGCTGATCGCTCCCACCACTACCGCCAGAATGATCGACCGAAAATATGAGACCTCGTTTTGTCGGACACGCTGTATGAATCGAAATATTCCAAAGGCGATGACAATCAGCAGCAGAAGATAGTAAACGGCGCGTGATATCTGCTCCGCCGGCGTAACCGACAGCAACTCTTGTTTCGCATAATCCTCGTCGATTCTGGCAAGGACCAGATCCCCGACTACCCGGCCCCCCCTGACGCGGATCTCACTTTCGAGCACCATTTCAGGCATCCCGCTGAGCGGCCATCTCCAGCGATAGTTGCGTGATGAACGATCGCGACGATCGAGCTCCACCGCACGCAGCGCCGAAATGTCGGCTGGCGCTGTAATTCCAGTCCCCTCAAGTCGTCGCCGGATCGTCTCCAGTGCTGATCGTCGCGCCTCCTCCTCACCGCTCGCCGCGATCTGGATCGTTCGCGAGACTGTCGACGAATAGCCGAGGGGCCGCCCCTCGACATCGATCAATATCTCGAGCGACTCGTCCTTCTCCAATGACTGGAATCGAACCCCGATCAGTGCCTCTGGCGCGAAGCGCCTTGCCAGATCCTGTTCGGGCCCCTGCCGATGCCGATAGTAGAAATAACGATCATTGTCCGGTTCGAAACGCAGGTAGGGTGTCCACTCGGATACGTTGTACCCAAGATTCATCGCATGCCGTACCGCCT
>JBEIMN010000840.1:0-1181 GCA_040378705.1 Acidobacteriota bacterium | reverse complement strand
TCGAAGTCTGCAATCACGCCATCCTTCATCGGTCTGATGGCGACGATGTTTCCGGGTGTCCGGCCAAGCATCTCCTTCGCACGATTACCGACTGCTTCAACCTTGTGCGTGATCTTGTTGATAGCGACGATCGATGGCTCGGAGACGACAATACCCCGACCTCGCGCATAGACAAGGGTATTGGCAGTACCCAGATCAATGGCCAGATCGCTGGAAAATATGCTGAATATTGAACGTAAATTCATTTAATCGCTCGGAATACCTACCCGGGAATTCAGCATCTTCTTCATCGGCTGAATTCAGTTTAAATTCGAAATAACAGGATAAACCATTATTACCCGATAATGAAGCATTTAGAGAGAAAAGCCCGCCCGGAAGCGAAGATCTTTTAGCAGGTGTCGTTGAAAATTCGGCCCTGGCGCCCGGGTTTGGGGCATACTGGCGCCAGGGTTGCGCGATCCACAGCGGGTACCGGGGCGGGCGGTGCCGGAGCTGTCCGGCATATCTCAGGAGATGCTGTCGTTGGCGGACGAGAGCCGCTGATTGATCTTGCTGAAAATACTGCTGATGCTCGTACCCATTGTCGTCAGGACAAATATCGCCGCCGCGCCGATCAGAACCAGCAGCAGCGAATACTCAACGATGTCCTGTCCCTCTTCTTCATTGATGAAATTTTGCAGAATCTTGTTCATATCTTTTCCCCTTTTCCCGGTATTATCAACTCAGATTTGCTTAACCGGACTCACCAGAGCCCGACTTTTATCAAATCGCCCAAAACTGGCTGCCAGAGACTCCCGGAGACTATCGTTGAGCCCTGCGTGGCTTTAACCGATAGCATCTGGCTCTAACTGGCTCTAACTGGCGCAAAGTCCCCCGGCATCTCCTGCCGTAAAGTTTATCAGGCCAGACTCTTAAGCTAGCACGGGGGCAAAATCCATTTCAAGTGCTAAATTTAGCCCTGTCAGGCCGGCGCGAGCCGCTCATCGACCGTGCCCACCGCCGCCTGGGGTCTCGATGACGATCCGCGTCCCGCGTTCGGCACGAATCGAGAACTTTCCGGGCAGATTCCGCGCCGGATGACCCGGTCGAATGAGTCGATTGTTGCCGACGAGCCCCGGGCCTCCTCCGGCGAGCCCATAGGGGGCGAGCTTGCGCCGATCGGAGAGGAGCGAGATCTGTGC
>JBEIMN010000839.1:0-1191 GCA_040378705.1 Acidobacteriota bacterium | reverse complement strand
GATGATTGGCGGGCTCCCTTTGCGTTTCTGCTTGGGCGTGGCAACCTGCGCAACGATTTTCAACGGATCGAGGCGGATGTCGAGGCGCCGACGCGCGCCGGCAATCGGGTTCTGCGACTTACTCCAAAGCGTGAGCAGGAGTTTCGCGTCCTGATCGTCGAGGTCGATCAGGCGGCGCTCCAGCTGGTTCGCCTCTCCTTCATCGATCGCCAGGGCGCACGTTCGGATTTCCTCTTCTCGCGGATTGAGGAGAACGTGGCGGCAGGCGATGCACGGTTTACCCCGCCGGTGGGGATCGAGATCAGAAAGAACTGAGTGCCTTCCCCAATGAAAAAAAATGTCCATATCTTTTGTGACTTCGACGGTACGATCACGCAGCAGGACACATTAGTCTACCTCTCGACGCAACTTGGCGGCGGGGCAGAGTTCGTGCGGCGGATTGGAGATGACATCCGTGCCGGGCGGATAAGCCTTCGGGATGCGATTGCCAGCGAGATGCTGACGGTTCGGCTCGGATTTGAAGAGGCGGCGCAGATTCTTCTTCGTGAGATTCCGCTCGATCCGGGATTTCGTGCCCTCGTCGACTGGAGTTACTCACACCGGATTCCGTTCACGATCCTCAGTGCGGGGTTTCAGGAGCTGATCGAGATCTTTGTGCCTGCAGTCGAGTATCCGTGGGTGAGTGTGCTTGCCAACAATGTCGAGCCGGACGCAGAGCTTGGCTGGCAGTGCCGGTTTCGCGACGATGGGCCGTATGGACACGACAAGCGGAAGAGTTTACGCGAAGCCCGGGATCGTGGAGAATACGTCATCTTCATCGGCGATGGATTGTCCGACCGCCAGGCGGCGGAGGTTGCTGATGAGGTCTATGCCAAGCATTCACTGACCGATTACTGTCGCGAGCAGGGGATCGACCACCGGGAATACCTGACGCTTGCGGATGTGCAGAGGATGGTTGAGGAGTCGATATGACCGAGCTGATACTGAGTCGCGAGGCTGAGGCGCAGACCCTCCGGCAGCGGCGCGAGGAGCTGCCGGCGCTCGAGACCGAGATTGCCGTCCGAGAGCCGGAGCTGATCGGGCTTCAGACGGACCTGCTGCAGTTTGAGCGAATCTACCTTGGCGTCGTTGGGACGCGCTATGACGATCTGGCGGAGATCGAGAAGGAGATCTCACGCCTCCAGGGGCTCG
>JBEIMN010000838.1:0-1199 GCA_040378705.1 Acidobacteriota bacterium | reverse complement strand
CTGGTGAAATAGGCCAGAATGACGGCCGCAATCCAAAGGGTGAGCGAGATGAAGATCGTTCGTTTCTGCCCGATCCGATCGGCGAGAATGCCGAACCCGAAGGCTCCAACCGCGGCAACGATGTTGAGCAGAAAGAACATTATTGTCAGCTCGCCGGAGTTGAAGCCGATCGTCACCGTCGCATAGAGCGCCGCGAAGTAGATCACTGTCACCACTCCGTCATTGTAGACGAGGAAAGCAATCAGCAGTTTGAAGAGTTCCCGATAATGCCTGATCTGGCGTAATGTCCGACGCACCGATCGAAATCCGATCGTCAGATAGTTTTCACCTTGCGGCAGCTCTTTCCTGACACTTCGATCCTTAAGAAAGAAGAAGGTTGGCAGCACCATGATCAGATAGTAGATGGCCACGACCACCGGAATCAGCCGCGCCTGCGCCAGTTGATGTGCGGTCGGATTGGGAACGATATTGTCCTTGGCGAGCGGATAGCAGATCAACAGGCAGACCATTCCACTCAGGTAGCCGATGGTCCACTTGATCCCGGAAATTCGACCGGCATTGTCGTTATTGGAAAGCCCGGGCAGAAAACTGTCGATGAAGACACCGCCGCCCGCGAATCCGACGTTGGCAATGACGTAGAGCCAGAATCCAAGCATGACCGCACCCGGCGTTACCAGCCAGAGCGCTCCGGTAAAGAAGATTATCGTCAGCGCGCAGAATGCGAGGAATCTTTTACGGCTACCCGAAAAATCGGCGATGGCCCCAAGTATCGGGGCAGTCACCGCGACGATCAGTTCCGAAATCGAGGCAGCCTGGCCCCAGAGAAGATCGGCTTTTCCTGGGTCTCCAACGATTACCTGGCTGAAATATGGAGCGAACAGGACTGTCACGATCACGGTCGTAAAGGCCGAATCGGCCGCATCATACATGCACCAACCGAAAATCTCACGCCGAGTGACCGGGGATTGCGTGCTCTCGCTTTGACTCGTCATAATTCAGGGTCTTGTCACGATAATGACAAAGAGGATCGTTTTAGTATCTGGTCAGTGACTGGCTTCAAAAACTGGTCTGACAATATTGCCTGAAAAACTGGCCCGAAAAACTGGCATAAATTGCGAAATGCAGGGTTCTGTCTGTCCGGATGGATCGCCGGATCAAGTCAACCAGTCTCTTTCATCTCTTTCATCTCTTTCATCAGG
>JBEIMN010000837.1:0-1203 GCA_040378705.1 Acidobacteriota bacterium | reverse complement strand
AGCACACTTCGCGGCTCGAAAATCAGCACCGTGCCAAGGTTCATCCCCCTTGTTGAAGGCCCCTGATACCGCTTGTTTACGAAATTTATGAAGCCTGAACTGGTTCGGCGACGTCGATGCTGCCGATGACGCAATACTCTTGTTTGTAAACTATCGACAATTGCCAAGGAGAGGTCCGTGACACCTGGATCAAATGTTTGCGTGGCCCTGGTGATCATACTGATCACCTGCCTCACCGGTGAGGCGCAGGCCGTGAAGGAACGACGGAATGAGAAGCATCCGCCACCGACCGGGATCGAGCTTCGGACTGGCCACGGCCGTTCCCCAGTGATGACCGGGACCAATTTCGCGCTTCCACCCGGGGTCGAGACACTAAACGGGCTGACCTCCGATGAGGCGGTCGCCATCGCGCTGTGGAATAATGGCGCACTCCACACCGATCTTGCCGCACTCGGCCTCGCCCGGGCAGATCTGATCGAAGCCGGCCTCCTCAGAAATCCGATCGCCCAGCTCGTTCTGCCAATCGGACCTTTCACACAGTTCGAGGGCCTGCTCAATCTGCCATTCGAGCTTTTCTGGCAAAGAAAGCGGCGTATCGCCTTTGCGGAGACGGAGATCTCCCGGATCGCGAGAAGTCTCGAACAGACGGTTCTGAACCTGACACGCGACGTGAGAACAAGTTACTCCGATCTGCAATTTGCCATCGATCGCTCGCGTCTCGCCAACGAGGCGCTCGCCATTTCGAGCGAGATCGAACGGCTAACCTCAATTCGGCTCAAGGCTGGAGATATTGGCGAGATCGAGGCGATGCCCATCCGACAGGATCTCGGGCTCACCCGTCAACAAGCAGAGCGAGCACGACAAGACATAATCGTCGCGCACGATAAGTTGCGTGGGCTGATCGGAATGAAACTTGGTGATCAGGATTTCAAACTGGAACCGGTTAAGGATGGGACGGAGCAAGGTGATCTTCGTTCCCTTGCAATGGGGATCGACGGACTGCTCCGCCTCTCCACAGAGTCGCGTCCAGAGTTGCGCGCAGCCGAGTTGGCGATTGAATCAGCGACCAGGCGTGCCAAATGGGAGCAGTCGAGAATTTTCACCCTCTCCGGCCTGCTCAATATCAAACAGGGAGAAGGGCTTGGCTTTTCGCCCCGCCCGGGAACCCTGATCGAACTGCCGGTCTTCAATCGTAATCAGGGT
>JBEIMN010000836.1:0-1207 GCA_040378705.1 Acidobacteriota bacterium | reverse complement strand
GTGGGCTGGGTGCGCGGACCTCCGGTCCGCATGCCCCCCCGGAGCAGAGCCGCTTTGATATAAAATGGCGCGGGGAGACTGCTGCCAGATCTGGGCCTGGTGTTGCTGCTGAGTGGCCACGGTGAAAGGTGAAGACATGCGGACCGGAGGTCCGCGTACCCAGGATACCCGCGCACCCAGGATGCCCGCGCACTCAGGATGCCCGTCGCCCTGGAAAAAATTGGACTTTGCAGAAGCCCTGCGGTATAGGTTTGACGCCCCGGCGCGGAGCCGGTAAGCTGTCAGTTTTAATTCAGGACACCGGAACCGATATGCCAAAATTTATCTTTGTGACAGGCGGAGTCGTCAGCGGGCTGGGAAAAGGGATCGCTGCAGCCTCGATCGGGGCGTTGCTTGAAGCGCGTGGATTGAAGATCACGCTGCTCAAATTCGATCCCTACATCAACGTCGATCCGGGGACGATGTCGCCGTTCCAGCACGGCGAGGTCTTCGTGACAGATGACGGGGCGGAGACGGATCTCGACCTTGGCCATTATGAAAGGTTCACCAGCGCGCGGCTGACCCGGGCGAACAATCTGACCTCGGGTCGAATCTACCTTTCAGTGATCGAGAAGGAGCGGCGCGGCGACTATCTCGGTAAGACGATCCAGGTGATTCCGCACATCACGAACGAGATCAAGGACGCGATCAAGAATGTCGCAGAGGGGGTTGACGTCGTGATCGTCGAGATCGGCGGAACGGTCGGCGATATCGAATCGCTCCCCTTCCTTGAAGCGATCCGTCAGATGGGGAACGAGGTTGGGCAGCACAACGCAATCTACATCCATCTGACGCTTGTTCCCTTCCTTGGAGTCTCTGGTGAGTTGAAGACGAAGCCAACGCAGCATTCGGTGAAGGAGTTGCAGTCGATCGGCATTCAGCCGGACATCCTGCTCTGCCGGTGTAATCAGGAGCTCCCGGTCGAGATCAAGGCAAAGATCGCGCTCTTCTGCAACCTTCCGCAGGAGGCGGTGATCAATGCGACCGATGTGAAATCGGTCTATCAGGTACCGGTCGTCTACAATCGCGAAGGGCTCGACCAGTTGATCGTCGAGATGCTGCGGCTGCCACTTGGTGAGACCGATCTGCGGCAGTGGTCAAGCCTCATCCACCGAATTCATAATCAGCGCGAGGCGGTAACGATCGGCATTGTTGGAAAGTATGTCGG
>JBEIMN010000835.1:0-1219 GCA_040378705.1 Acidobacteriota bacterium | reverse complement strand
CGACAACTCCGACCAAGCTCGGACTTGCGCACCAGATGGGCTGGGTTGGATACCTTAATCACGTCGTGAACGGGGTCGGGCAGCTCTTCGTCAAGGGATTGGTCTATGAAGCTGGCCGGACGTATCCCGATAGCGGAAGCAACTTCGAGACCTTTACAAACGGTGACATGCTCGAGATTGAATCGCTCGGCCCACTGCAGCGGATCGCTCCGGGGGCATCGATTGAGCAGACAGAGCGATGGTGGCTCCTTGGGGGGCTCACCGTCGCGACGACAGACTCATTGCCTGACGCGGTAATCGATCAGCAGATCCGGCCAAAGGTCGAGCCACTGCTGAAAAAATAGCTGGCGAGAAGAGCCGATGAGAAGAAAAAGAGGTCGCAATTATGAATGACATACTGACAATTGCCGGACGTGAATTTTCGTCACGGCTGATCATTGGGACTGGCAAATACCGGACGAACGAGCAGATGGTCGAGGCGTTTGAGCGGAGTGGCGCGGAGATGATTACGGTCGCGGTGCGTCGGGTCAACATCACGGATCGTTCGCAGCCGTCGCTTCTCGATTTCATTGATCTGAAGAGGTTCGCGATCCTGCCGAACACCGCGGGGTGCTATACGGCAGATGAGGCGATCCGGACAGCACGGCTGGCGCGTGAAGTCGGACTCTCCGACTGGGTCAAGGTCGAGGTGATCGGAGATCCGGTGACGCTCTTCCCGGACAACGAGGCGACACTTGAAGCGACGCGCGTGCTGGTGAAGGAGGGCTTCACGGTTCTCCCATATTTTGGTGATGATCTGATAATGGCGCGAAAGCTGATCGATGCCGGAGCGGCGGCGGTAATGCCGCTCGCTGCGCCAATCGGATCGGGGCTTGGTATTCAGAATCCGAACAACCTGCGGATAATGAGGGAGCAGATTACGCAGGTGCCAATCATTGTCGACGCCGGTGTTGGGACTGCTTCCGACGCCTGTTTCGCGATGGAGCTCGGAATCGATGGACTATTGATGAATACGGCGATCGCAGAGGCTGGAGATCCGCCGGCGATGGCTGAGGCAATGAACCTTGCCGTCCGGGCGGGGCGCATCGCCTGGCAATCCGGGCGCATGCCGACGCGACTCTATGCCAGTGCCAGCAGTCCGACGACCGGGCTTGTCCGTTAGTTCAATCCTTTCAATTCTGTTTCCACCTCACAAACCCGGACTCTGGTCAGGCCAGGG
>JBEIMN010000834.1:0-1230 GCA_040378705.1 Acidobacteriota bacterium | reverse complement strand
AGGTTCCGGTCTTTCCTGCCACCTGTCCAAGTGGATTGTAGGCCAGCCGCCCCGTTCCATAATTGACCGCTCCAATCATTCCACCCATCACCCGGAGGCGATCCTCCGCCGAAATATCTATCTTGCGGTTAAGAACAGGCGTGAAAGTCGAGACCTCTTCGGGGGTACGTGGAGTTCGGGGAACGTAAAGAGTTCCACCATTCGCCACGGCGGCGGTAAATGTCGCAAGCTGCATTGCCGTCACCCCGAAATTATCGCCGTGGCTCGACATATGACCGGTCTCCTGCTCGCCCTGCTCTGGAAGGAATCCAGCGCTCTCACCCGGGTAATTGACACCCGTCTTACGGCCAAAACCGAAATTTTCAGCATAATAGATGACACGCTCATGTCCGAGCAGCCGGCCAAGAACCTGAAAGACCGGATTATTGGATCTGGCGAGAGCATCGGTCAGATTCATCCCGCTGCGACTTGAGATCTGTACATCCTGATTTGGATCAAAAACGCCGTCATGAAGTGCGGCGAGCCCAACGACCATCTTGACCGTCGAGCAGGGTTTGACCGGTGAACCAAGCCCCATCTGCTGATTGACAATTGTATAGACACGTCCGTTGTTTGGATCCATGACAACGACTGTTCCGGCACGACCATCGAGCGCGTCGATCGAGACCCGCCGAATCTCCATATCTTCACCGGTAGTAAGATCCTTCTGAATATTGGTAGCGGCGATGTTGCGGAGTGCGGCATCGTTTGCACGAAGAACACGAAGACGTGCAAGTGCCCGCGCGCGCGCCAGTGCACGCCTGCTGTTCGCTCTCGATCTTCCGCCCTTACCACTCCGTTCAGCCGTGAGTTGGCGCTTTCGTCCGCGAGTCAAAGATGATGAGGCTGCTTTTTTTGAACGTGCTGACTGTTTCCGCGACGACGTGCTGCGCAACGACCTGCCCCCCGATCCCGTTTGGCGAGCCCCTTTCCGTGTCGAGGCTGTCGACGATTTTTCTCGCCGCGACCTGCTGACATCAGTCTTACTGACTCCGGCATCAGCGCGGACGACGGTGATCAACAGACCACCCGTCAGGAGCAGAGCAATAACCGCCAGTCTGGCGACTCGCTGCGTCGTCTTATTCATCTTCAATCCCTTTCATAATTTATTCCAGCAGGCCAGCAGGAAAAGAACCCATAATTCCTGCCGGAATAGCTCACTACTGGCACCTGAAGATCCGGAGTGAGGCT
>JBEIMN010000833.1:0-1268 GCA_040378705.1 Acidobacteriota bacterium | reverse complement strand
GTCTTGGGTGGTGTCCGGTTGATCTCGTCGGCCAGGAGCAGATCGCTGAAGATCGGCCCCTTCCGCAGCATGAACTCGGACAATCCAAGGTTGAAGACGTTCGTCCCGGTAATGTCCGACGGCATCAGATCCGGCGTAAACTGAATCCGATTGAAACCCGCGCCAAGAACCCGTGCCAGCGTCTTGACCATCAACGTCTTCGCCGTTCCGGGTACCCCCTCGAGAAGCCCGTGCCCCTCCGCAAGCAGGCAGATCAGGATCTGATCGATCACCGACTCCTGCCCGACAATAACCTTCCTGGTCTGACGCCGCAGATGCGCCACGACCTGGCTGACATAACCAGACATGCCTTTTTCTTCCCTTTCCGTTCCCAACTCCTTACCAGACATCAATTCGGTGAGGAGTCTCATTTCCGGACTTCCGGCTCCAAATATTCAGCGTACACTCGTCGCCAATTATTATTGCGTAATCGGCATCATCTTCCAATAACACCGCAACAATATTGGCAATATCGATTCCTGGCTGTACACTTCAGTTGCTATGGAAAAACCCCGTGTACTCATTGTCGATGATCAGCAGGCCGCGCGTGAAGGGCTGAGCGAGATCGTCTCTGCCTGGGGCTATCAAACCAGGATTGCCAGCGACGGACTCGAAGCGGTCGAGATTGCAAGCGAATTTCTGCCCTTCGCCGTCATCTCCGATATCCTGATGCCCCGGCTCGACGGCTTCGGACTACTGCAAAGGCTTCACGCCCAGATGCCAGAGACGGCAGTGATCCTGCTGACTGGTCAGGGGAGTGTCGAGGACGCTGTCCGCGCCGTCAAGGAGGAAGGCGCCTTCTACTATTTCGAAAAGCCGATCAACACCCGCGCGCTCAACATCGTCCTCCAGCGGGCGATCGAGCAGTCGGCTACCCAGCGCGAAAATACGCGACTGCGCCGCCAGCTTGGCGAATACGGCGTCTTCGGGAAGATGGTCGGCGACTCGCAGGTCATGCGCCAGATCTATACGGTAATCGAGCAGGTCGCCGGATCGGCGGTGTCAGTGCTGATTACGGGCGAATCAGGAACGGGCAAGGAGGTCGTCGCCCAGACCATTCACCAGCTCAGTCCACGCGCTTCGCGCCCCTTTGTCGGCATCAACTGCTCGGCGATTCCGGAATCGCTCATGGAATCGGAGCTCTTCGGCCACGAGCGCGGAGCCTTTACCGGCGCGATTGCCCGCCGCGAGGGCTGCTTTGAACTGGCGAATACCCGGACCCTCTTCCT
>JBEIMN010000832.1:0-1273 GCA_040378705.1 Acidobacteriota bacterium | reverse complement strand
GCGAATAGTCATCTCCCTGGAGCGCTTTCAGCGCGCGCTCCGCCGCCGCCCATCGGTTATGGGTGGGAATGATGACCGCGACTCTCAGTGATCTCTTCTGCTCCATTTCCGACATAACGGCCAGATCTTTAGGCAGGTCTTATCGCTTCAAGGTATAGAGAATCCGGCTTGGCCGTCCGGCCATCAGCTTCAGTGTCGAGCAGATATCTCGACCAGCCCTCGATCCGGCTCTCGGATGAGCCGACGATCCGGATCTCGCCGAAACCCGCCTCACTGACCAGCTTGCCGAGCGAGTAACGATCGTACATCCACTGGTGAATCTCACCACTCTGACGAAAATCTCTGGTCAGGGGGGAGAAGGCCCGCTTCCGTGCCCGCACAAACCTGACAATTCGGCGCAATATCGACACCTGCTCACTCACCTGACGAGGGGCAATAACATCCTGAACAATCTTCTCCGCCCAGGTGCCTGTCCGCCCAATGACATAATCTGCTTCCTGAAGATCCTCCTGTCGCAGATGCCGAAGCATCTCTCCACCAGGCTTTGTGCGGACGACCTGGTCGTAAAGCTCGAGCAGAATCCATTCATAACGGAACCGACCACGCTCATCGCCGGCATCGATCAGTTCAAGCGCCCGCAGGTATTCGCGCGCAATCGCTTCAAGGTCAGGCACGACGACGCGTATGATCCCGCGCGGCTTGAGGACGCGGTAACACTCGTCAATCAGCTCGTGTGCCTCATGCCGTGGCAGGTGCTCGAGGAGGTGCGAGTGATAGACGGCATCGAAATGGCCGTCCGGAAACGGGATGCCCGAGCGCAGGTCGGAGACGATCACTCCTTTGCCGGCGGCCTGCATGTCGACATTTGTCCACTCTGCGTGGTAGCGGTCACCACAGCCCAGGTTCAGCATTCTCAGCATTAATTAAACCTCTGGTTCCAATCTGGTGCCACTCCGATCCCCGACTGGCGCGTCCTGTTCGGGCTTGAAGAATATGAGGTCTGTCGACAGCAACTCACCCGTCCGCGGATGTCGCAGTGGACTAATCAGACTCTCGAGACGGAAGCCGTGCGACCTCATCTCGTGGTAGATCTGATCGAAGGTTGGTTGCCCCTCATAAAGATCAGCGAAGTTGCATTCGAGCATCACCCGCTGACACTTCGAAAGGGTCTCACGGCCGCCACGCAAGACAGACATCTCGTGCCCCTGAACGTCAAGCTTCAGAAAGATCGGTCGATCCGGAACGCGTTCCCGAAAGAACTCGTCGAGCGTCG
>JBEIMN010000831.1:0-1280 GCA_040378705.1 Acidobacteriota bacterium | reverse complement strand
GCAGGCTGAAAACGTCGTCAAGATCTGAGTCCGACCACGTTGGGACGTTGACTGGAAAAGTCAGGAGTGTCAGCGACTCAGGACTTTTCCAGTCCCTTGCCGGGCGCTTATTGGGCGCTTATTTGGCCCATATTGGTTTAATGGTGGGATCATCCACTCGATTCCATTCGCTGAGTCTGGTGCCTTGCTCGCGGTGACGGGCAGGGCGTTTTCATTTCAGGTGGCCCAAATAGCCCAGGTATCAGCCCAGGTATCAGGATTTCATCCGACGGGATCGTGCGGTGGAATGGTGAGCGGCTGGGAAGAAGCCGGCGGCCGATTTGACGCTATTCGAAGCGATTTGACAATTCCCGTAAAGCTTCCCTAAACTACAGTTTTTTGCGAATGACGCTTAACCCATCCGCAACCTGTTCGCAAACAGGTATTGAACGTGTTTGATTGGTGAGACCCGGTCAGGAACAATTCATGCTGAAACTTTATAATACGCTGACGAGGACTGTCGAAGAATTTCATCCGCTCGATCCGGCTGAGGTGCGGATGTATGTCTGCGGCCCGACAGTCTACGATTTTGCACATATTGGCAATTTCCGAACCTTTCTCTTCTCTGATCTGCTGCGAAGGTATCTGAAGTATTCGGGCTATCGGGTCCGGCACGTGATGAACATTACGGATGTCGATGACAAGATAATCAGGCGGGCGGTCGAGGAGAATCTGACACTCCGTGATTACTCTGACCGGTATCTCGACTACTTCTTCGAGGATTTTGATTCATTGGGGGCAGAGCGGCCGGAGGCTATCCTGCGGGCGACGGATCACATTCCGGAGATGGTCGAGCTGATCGGGCGGCTCGGACGGCAGGGCCACACCTATGAGGCGGACGGATCGACCTATTTCCGGATCGGAACCTTTCCAGGATACGGGCGGCTGTCGCGCATCAATTTCGAGGGAAACGTCGCCGGGGCGAGTGATCGCGTCGATGCGGATGAGTATACCAAGGAGGATGCACGCGATTTTGTGCTCTGGAAGGCGGCGAAGGAGGGTGAGCCAAGCTGGGAGACAGAGCTTGGAAGAGGGCGACCGGGCTGGCATATCGAGTGTTCGGCGATGTCGATGAAGGCGCTTGGCGAGAGCTTCGATCTCCACCTTGGCGGCGCTGATCTGGTCTTTCCGCACCATGAGAACGAGATCGCGCAGTCGGAGGGGGCGACCGGAGTTCCGTTTGTCCGTTACTGGATTCACGCCGAGTTTCTGATGGTCAACGGTGAGAAGATGTCGAAGTC
>JBEIMN010000830.1:0-1281 GCA_040378705.1 Acidobacteriota bacterium | reverse complement strand
CCTTTTTCCGACGGGGCATGGAACACCCGCTGAATAATTACGCAGAAGAGGCTTCCCCCTGCTAAGGAGCGCAGCTTTTTCCACAACAACAATATAAGCGAGATTCGCGTCCCTGCCTACTACCTGTTTATGTAGTTTTAACTCGTTTCTGACCGTAGCTCGAGTAGTGGAGCGGCACATCGAGGTCAATTGTCGTCCCATTTCCCGGACTGGACTCGATCAGAATCTCAGCGTTGAGCTGAGAGGCGCGGTTGTGAAGGCTCTGGAGTCCGTTCCCTCCCGCATTGAACTGGCCCGGCTCCCCCGCCACAAAACCGCGGCCGTTATCAAAGATCCTGAGGTGAAGCCGCCGCCCAATCTTCTCAATATCGATTCTGACGACGGTCGCGCCGCTGTGCTTGACGATATTGGTGACCGCCTCCTTGAAGAAGAGATAGAGATGACGGCGGAGGTTGACCGGAATGGATTGATCCGTCGATGGAGCATTGAATTGGAGCGTCACCTCCTCTGCACCTGATCCACAAGCTGGACCGGTGAGTGCCTCGCCGGCGTAGTGGCGCATGCGTTGAATGAGGTCGAGCAGCGTATCGCGGCGTGGATTGACCGCCCAGACGATATCGCTCATCGAGTCGACCGCGGCACGAGAAACCTCTGCCATCCGCCTGAGCTTTGTCGCAAGAATCGGATCGTGTTGATTCAATATGCCTGCCTGCGAGCCTGCCTGGCGCAGGGCAATCTCACTCAGAATGGTGATCTGGGAGAGGTTCGAGCCCACCTCATCGTGAAGATCGTTGGAGATCTGCGTTCTCAGTTGCGCCATCCGCGTCGCCTGACGATACTTTACCCAAAAAACAATGCCAATTAAAAAAGACCCGGCCAGAGATATAAAAATATAGAACAACCAGCTCTTCATAAACGGCGTCGAGATCTTAAAGCTGATGGAGGCTGGCTGCGGGCTCGGTTCACCAAAGACGTTGGAAGCACGCAGCAGCAGCCGGTAGCTGCCCGGACCAAGATTGGCATAGTTGAGCAGGCGACGTGATTTAAGATCGACCCAGTCGGGATCGACTTTGTCGAGTCTTGACTGATAGTTGAGCAGATCGCCGGTGGCAAAGCTGAGGCCGACATACTCGATCTCGAGCTGGTTGGCGCTGTAAGGAATCTCCGGTAATTTCAGTTCCGTTTCACCACGGGCGGAGACGGAATAGTCTATGCCGCTGATTCTGACCCGGTCAATATAGAGTGGGGGCGGGGGCGTCCGAACCGGAGCAGTTGGCGAAT
>JBEIMN010000829.1:0-1283 GCA_040378705.1 Acidobacteriota bacterium | reverse complement strand
CTCTTCTTATCCTTCGCGCTGATCGCGATGTCGTTGACAAAGTAGAAATCGCTGGTCGCCGTCGACTCGATCCGTGACCAGGTCGCCCCACCATCAATCGTTTTGAAGATTCCCGCCCCGCGAAAATCTCCCTGTGTGTCTCGCTGAAACGCGGCGACGCCTTCGCCTGTCCCAACATAAATGACCTGCGGATTGCCCGGCTCGAAGACCATTGAACTGACGGTTATCGTCGGCAGAAGGTCGGTCAATGGCACCCACGAAGCCCCGCCATTGGTCGATTTCCATACTCCACCCGATACTCCCGCCGCGTACATGATCGCGGGATTCTGCGGATTGACCAGCAAAGCACGCGTCCGACCACCAATATTTCCCGGCCCAATCGGCGTCCACGTCCCACTCGCCTGCTCTCTTCGCTCGAGCAGGTTGCCACTCTCCACTCGCTCCGCCGGCGTTACCTCACGCTCGAGGAGCGACGAGTAATGGACCATCTTCTCGGCCTGCGACCGTGCGGCAACATAACGATCGAACGACAGATCCTTCTCGCCCGCCGGGAGTCGCTTCCGGAGAAAGTAGTCGAGTGCTTCCCGTGGCTGATCGTATCGCTCTCGCGCCCGAAACATCCCCGATGTCACGGTCGGGCCACCTTGCAGGCTCGTGGAAGTCTGCGCCTCTATCCCAAGCCGCACCCCAAGCCGCACCCCAAGCCGCACCCCAAGCCGCACCTCGGCCGGGGTCGCCGCCGACGTCGAACCAGCGAGCCCTCCTGCCGACGGCTTACGTGCCGGCCGATCGCCGGCCATTCGCTCGAAGCGCCGCCGCAAAGACTCCTCCACCCTCCGCCGAACCTCTTCTCTCTGCCGTCGCTCCGGCTCCTGCCCGCTAACCCGCAATCCCCCCCTCAACCCGGTGAAGGTCAGCAGGAGCAAGACGATCATAAATGTCAGAATGGCAAGGCCTCGGCGTTGCCTCAAGAGAGCTGGCCAGACTTTTGGCCAGACTTTTCGCAAGGCTGGCGAATTAAGTTTTTTACGCAGTTGTCCGCCGTTCAACATCGATTACTCCCGGAACCCTTTTGAGGGAATTTAATACTTTTTCAAGATGCTTCAAATCCGCGATATCGATCGTGAAATCGATCCGGCGCTGCTCGCCACTCGGAACATGGCGATCTGTTTTCATATCTCTGACATTGGTCTTAATACTGTCGAGCACATTGACCAGCGCCGCCAACTGCCCCTGCCGGTCCTCGGTCATCAGCGTCAATGGAACCTCATAGCAGTGATTGG
>JBEIMN010000828.1:0-1284 GCA_040378705.1 Acidobacteriota bacterium | reverse complement strand
GATGTCGATCTGTGTGAACTCTGGCTGGCGATCCGCCCGCAGATCCTCGTCGCGGAAACAACGCGCGATCTGGAAATACTTGTCGTACCCGGAGATCATCAGCAACTGTTTGAAGAGCTGTGGTGATTGTGGCAGCGCGAAGAATTTGCCCGGGGCGGTTCGTGCCGGGACAAGGTAGTCTCGCGCTCCCTCTGGCGTCGACTTGGTGAGAATCGGGGTCTCTATCTCATAGAAGCCCTGCTCGTCGAGTACCCGCCGCGCCGCGAGCGCAAGTTTGTGGCGTAACCTGAAGTTGGCCTGAATCTCGGGCCGGCGCAGGTCAAGGTAGCGGTACTTCAGCCGTAAATCCTCGGCTGCCCGGCAGTTGTCGATCTCAAATGGCGGCGTCTGTGAATCGTTGAGGATCTTCATCTCCTCCGCGACCACCTCGATCTCTCCCGTTGCCATGAGCGGATTGAAGTTCTTTTCATCGCGTCGGATACACGTGCCGGTAATCGCCAGCACATATTCACTCCGTACCGCCTGCGCACGCTCCAGCAAATCGGCCAGATTCTGCTGGTCAAAGACAATCTGCGTGATCCCCTCGCGGTCGCGCAGATGCAGAAAAAGCACCGAACCGTGATCGCGATAACTGTTGACCCAGCCCATCAGCGTCACCGTCTGTCCAATGTGTTCCTGGCGGAGTTCGCCGCAATGATGTGTCCGTTTCGTTGTTCCCAGATGATCGAGCATGATTAAAGATCCAGTCAGTTTCCGATAAGTTTTGCAATAATCTCGGCAACGGTGAGCGACTCCTGCTCCCCGCTTGCCAGGTTCTTGAGGGCATACTGGCGGGCATTGACCTCGTTATCGCCGATGATCAGCGCGTGTCGTGAACGAGATTTGTCGGCAAGTGCCATCGCTTTCTTCATTTTTCGGTCGGCAAGGTCGAGAATGATCGATAGTCCGGCGAGGCGTAATTCTCGCGCGACCAGATATGCGTGCTGCCGTGCGGCTTCGCCCATACAGACGATGAAGATGTCCGGGGCACCGGTAGCACGAAGCTCACCGGCGACCTCGTCCGGCAGGGCCATGACCATCCGATCAAGCCCGAATGCAAACCCGAACCCCTTCGTCGGCGGGCCGCCGAGTGTCTCGGCGAGGCCATCGTAGCGGCCACCACCAACAATCGTGTTCTGAGCTCCGAGACCAGTATTGCCGACGATCTCGAAGGCGGTTCTGGTGTAGTAGTCAAGCCCGCGAACCATCTCCGGCTGGACAGTGTAGGCGATGCCGCGCGCGTCG
>JBEIMN010000827.1:0-1290 GCA_040378705.1 Acidobacteriota bacterium | reverse complement strand
TTGAAATAGATCGAGCGGCCAGCGATCGGCCAGAGATCTTGAGGAGGGAGACCGGGTTTAACCTGGCCCCACCCGCCAATAGTTTCATTAGCTAACAGTTTTATTGGAAAGAGTAATCCTTGACTAATCAATCTGAAAAAATCGCGCTTCTGCAGGATCTTTTACGCCGTCGAATCGTCATCATCGACGGGGCCATGGGAACGATGATTCAGCGATACAAGCTCGATGAAGCGGCGTATCGTGGTGAGCAGTATCGAGACTGGCCGAGTGATTTGAAGGGTAATAACGATCTTCTCTCGATTACGCAGCCGCAGATCATCGAGGAGATTCACCGCCAGTATCTTGATGCCGGGGCCGACATCGTCGAGACGAACACCTTCAACGCGCAGTCGGTCTCGATGGCCGATTTTGGAATGGCGCACCTGGCGTATGAGCTGAATGTCGCCTCGGCAAGGGCGGCACGGCGGGCGGTTGACAGCTACATTGCAGATCATCCGGGAGAGGTTCGATTCGTCGCCGGCGCTCTTGGGCCGACCAACAAGACGACCTCACTCTCACCCGATGTCAACAATCCGGCCTATCGCGCCGTGACCTTCGACGAGGTGGCCGAATCGTATTACGAGCAGGCGAAGGGGTTGATCGACGGTGGTTCCGACATTCTGATCGTCGAGACAGTCTTCGATTCGCTCAATTCAAAGGCGGCGCTCTTCGCGATTCAGAATCTCTATCGTGATATCGGCTATTCGTTGCCGCTGATGCTCTCCTTCACGATCACCGATCTGAGTGGGCGGACATTGTCGGGCCAGACGGTCGAGGCCTACTATATTTCGACCATGCACGCGCCGCTGCTGAGTATCGGCATCAACTGTGCGCTTGGGCCAAAGGAGATGCGTCCGTATATCGAGGAGCTCAGTGCGCTCGCGCCGATCGCGGTCAGTGCCTATCCCAATGCCGGGTTGCCCAATCCGCTGCTGCCGACCGGCTTTCCCGAGACGCCGCAGACGCTGGCGCCGCAGCTTGCTGAATGGGCGAAGAGCGGCTTTCTGAACATCGTTGGCGGTTGCTGCGGTACGACCCCGGACCATATTCGCGCCATTGCCGAAGCGGTCAGGCCATTTCCGCCGCGCACTCTCCCGGCGCCGCGTCCATACCTGCAACTGAGCGGCCTCGAAGCGCTCGTTATTCGCCCGGAGACCAATTTTGTCAATCTTGGTGAGCGGACAAATGTTACCGGCTCGCCGAAGTTTGCGAAGCTGATTCTCAATGGTCAGTATGAGGAAGCGCTCGCCG
>JBEIMN010000826.1:0-1315 GCA_040378705.1 Acidobacteriota bacterium | reverse complement strand
GACAATCCCGACCTCGGGGTCAGGTCGACCATCCGGCCATTGCTGTTTCCGAAAAGTCGCAGGAAAGGCTTGCCTGACTCGTCGACGCCGTTGACGATCAGGTCTGGCTGCCGGTCACCATCGATATCCGCGAGCGACTGGCTGGTGCTGAACGGGATGATCAGTTGCCGCTTCAGCTCCTCATTGAAATCTCCACGCCCGATCCGGCGTCCAAGAACCGTCTCAATTCCCGGACTGAACGAGCTCAGGGCACGGCTTTCGAGCCCGGTCGTGGTCGCCTCGTAGGTAATCTTCGCCCCGCTGCCACTAAGCAACCCGGGCTCGATCCCGGTCGTCACCACCGCCTCTGCATACTTGCCCTGTTCGCCATAGGTCAGGCCGAGGGTTGTCGCGTAGCCGCTCGCCTTCAACTGTTGGAACTTTGCGAGCATCTGCTGGCCATCGACCGTCTTTCCGCTGCGGATTAGTGCCTGTGCAAGACTGTAAGCCGCCGTTGCATTGTATGGCTCCGAATCAAGCGCGCGGCGGAAATAGTCTGCCGCCTGGGCGTACTGCTGTGAGGCAGAGTGGATCTGCCCGACCTGGATGTTGGTGTATGGATCCTGCGGATCGATCTTCAGCAGTCGGTCGAAGGCCGCCAGCGCTTCCGTGTAGAGCCTGTCTTTCTTGTACGACGCACCCAGCACGTAGAGTGCCGCCGCGCTCTCCGGCACAAGCTTCAGCGCCGCCAGCGCCTCATTCGTCGCGTTGCGCCCGTCGTTCAAAAAGTATAGCGCAAGGGCAAGATTGATCCGGCCGATGACAAAGTTTGGATCGCGTGCCAGCGCCTCCCGAAAACGCGCTACTGCCTCCTCGTGCTTGTACTGCTCCATCAGTGCGACGCCGAGGTTGTTCTTCTGGTAGAGCTCCTCGCGCTTCGCCTGATCCTCGCTCTGTGCCCCAACCGTTGTCCACCAGTCTGTCTTGTTGATGACCGGCGATAGCAGGCTGACGATGATGAAAACAATAACTGGAAGTGGTCTTTTAGTCATGGCGATACCTTTCCCACCCGCAAGAGAATCGATCCGATCGTGGCTTATAACAGCCAATTGAGGGTAGCAGACGAGAGGGAGGTTCGCAAAATGGAGAGAGAATGATCAGGGAAGGTATAACCAGTAAATCCAGGGCAATCGCATTTTAAGAGTAAGCCGTTTCCAGTGTCCCACCCCCCCCCAATGCCCAATGACCAATGAGAAAAATTATGAGCCGCGGAGCGCGGCTGCCTGGGTGCGCGGGCTGGGTGCGCGGGCTGGGTGCGCGGGCCTCCGGCCCGCAT
>JBEIMN010000825.1:0-1320 GCA_040378705.1 Acidobacteriota bacterium | reverse complement strand
TCGAAGCGACCGGACTCCCCTCTTCAAACGCCCCGTCTATTTCAGGCAGCAGGCCGACACGCTCAAATCTGGCGCGCTCGCGACCCCCTTCGGTGTCGATTGGGACGATGATGGCGATCAGGATATCCTCAGCGGCAACACCGCCGGCTACATCGAATTCTTCGAAAACCTGAGCGGGCCCGCTGTTGCCGAACCTCGCTGGGCCGCACCACGTCGTCTCACCGTCAACGGGCGCGAATTCCGGATCATGGCCGGCCCAAATGGCAGCATCCAGGGCCCCGCGGAAGCAAAGTGGGGCTACACGACCCTCAATGTCGCCGACTGGGACGGTGATGGCCGACTCGACATAATATGCAACTCAATCCTGGGTCGCGTCGAATGGCTCCGCAATGTCGGAACACCGAAATCACCGCGCCTCTCCTCCCCCCAACCCATCGAGGTCGACTGGCAGGGGCAGCAGCCGCGCCTCGCCTGGGGCTGGCTTCGCCCCACGGGCAGTCAGCTCCTCACGCAGTGGCGGACCACCCCGGCGATCGCCGATCTCGATCACGACGGACTGCTCGATCTGATCATGCTCGATCAAGAAGGATACCTTGCCTTCTTTCAACGAACACGTCGCAATGGCCGCCTCATCCTCGCCGCGCCGCGCCGCGCCTTTGTCGACCAGAACGGCGCTCCCATCAGACTCAATCCCGGCGCCGCCGGTAAAAGCGGTCGCCGCAAAATCTGCCTCACCGACTGGGATGGTGATGGCCTGACAGACATCCTCCTCAATTCAGGTAATGCCGACCTCCTCCGCCAAATTGGCTATAAAGATGGCCGCTGGATAATGAAGAACTCCGGCACTCTCGCCGAACGCAATATCGAGGGTCACGACGTCAGCCCGGCAACCGTCGACTTTGATAATAACGGCATCCCTGACTTTCTGGGCGGCGCCGAGGATGGACGATTCTACTTTATGGCCAATCCGCGCCGGAAATAGCCGGAATTCTTACCGATGACAATTACTTTTTGAGATTTTTTTATTGACAGGATCGGACGCTTTAATTAGAATCCGCCTGCAATTGAGAGACGTTGTTTGCCGCGCGTCTCGGCTCTCTGGCCAGTCTCATCTGGTATTACCTGACTAGCCGAATAACAGTTGCAAGCCTGTCTTGACTACCCCCGTTAAGCCAAACAGCCTTCATCAGAATTTTCCGAAGTAACCGATCTTTCGTCCCTGTCGCCAGTCAAATGGCTCCGCACACGATAACGTCTCTCGCCAGGCCATTCCGCGGGATGCGCGGTCAGGTTCGGTCGCCTCGTGAAAATTCTAAATAC
>JBEIMN010000824.1:0-1325 GCA_040378705.1 Acidobacteriota bacterium | reverse complement strand
GAAAATAGTAGACTTGTGAGGACAGCTCAAGCGTATATATGTCTGGCACACCCCTTGCATTAGACTAAAACGCAGTTGATTCCCCGATCGAATCGTCGCTGCCAGGTTGAAGAGCAATGATCGGATCATAAATGACGCTTTGCCAGACAAAGCTGAAATTCAGAAGGAGAGTTAGATATGAAATTACAGGGATCAAAATTTGGCGTAATCGCTTTTTCACTTTTCGTCCTCATTGCCGGCGCGACCAGTTCGTTTGCCCAGGGCCGGCCGACAGATCCGTTCGCCGGTCTCAAGCGAGCCATTAGCCAGGCGGGAGCGCCAGCCCTCTCGGCTACCCAGGAGGCCGCGCTGACGACTCTGCTTACCGATTTCAGGAATGCTGCTCCGGACGCACCGGACGATGCACTCGAGACGGCTCAGGACGCCCTGCAGGCGGCGATCATCGCCGGCAACCTTGCCGGTGCCCAGGTTCAGATCACGATCATCACGACACGCACCGCCCAGCTTCAGGATGCGCGTCTTCAGTCACAGGCCAAACTCGGAATCGGCTTTATTGCCGTCCTCAAGACCGGTGGTCAGTATGACCTGCTGGTTGCAAAGTATGGCATCGACCGTGTCCTTGGTCTTCTCGGTGGCGGAGAGCGAGGCGGATTTGGCGATGGCCCGGGCGGCGGCCGCCGCTAATTGCCGGGAAGTTTGCCTGATACTTGGATCAGGCCAGCTGATAAAGAATAAAGGCGAAGAGCGGACTGTCCGTTCTTCGCCTTTATTCTTTATCAGGTTGAATGACCGCTCATCAACGCCACTCTGCAATCGATTTTCCTTTGACGATCTTGAGTGTCAGTACCTCGATTTTTCGCGGATCGATCGACTCCCACTCGACTGAGTTTCCTTCCTTATCCTCAATGCGCAGATCCCAGAGCTTCGCGCCAGCCTTGGGATGGAATTCGATATCGATATCTTCACCGTCACGAAGGATGTCGTCCTCCATCAGATCATCACCCCATTCATCCGAATCGTGGCTTGCAATGTATATAGAATGAATATTGATCCCGGTTCTGTTCTCGAGCTTGAAATCGAGCTGTGGATTCTGCGCCGCACCGGACCCAACGACCGCAACCGTTAAAATAATCATCAACGCCGCCAGCGTCAGAAAAGTCTTCTTTGCTGCCTTGTTTTCCATTCTCATTATTCGCTTCATTATCAGCTTGCCTCCATATAAATGTTTCCTGAAACGTCAGCCTCTAAGTATCAAAATCTGAAATCGAACCTTTGTCAAGTGAGTCAATCCTGATACAATTCGCGCCAGTTGCATTTCCCTGATT
>JBEIMN010000823.1:0-1325 GCA_040378705.1 Acidobacteriota bacterium | reverse complement strand
GAAACTTCAGCAGGCACTTTCTGCAGTTACCTCTGGCCGACTTAGCGGTCGAAAGTCGCCGCAAAAGATAGATTATTGAGATATTGTCCTAAGATGATCCGGGAGCCCGTTTGGCGTTTTCGTCACCTGTTCCGAGGGTGTGTGCCCCGTAAACGCTCTCTCCCGAAGGTTATCTCTGCTACCTCCTGCTGGTGATTGAGATTCTGCACGTCCATCTCCCGATCCCTCCTTCATTCACGACCTCATGTCTTTTTAATCTTCAGATCATCGCCATGATTTACTGATTGGCGGCAAGTTCTGCTGGTCACTCACCAGATTTTGACAAACCTCCAACACTGTAATATAAATTAGAAAAGAAGAGTTATTACTTAAGTCTGAACAAGGCGTCAGAATGAGATTAGAGTTGATTGATGGCTGAATTAATTAATGTTTTTTCAGATAGTCAATCAACTCAAACGTTCATATGATCATCTAACGCGCGCTTGAGAGATTTAGCGGTCGCTAACTCCAGGTTGATCGCCGGCACCAATCGTAGTTCAGAGAGATTCCTGATCAACGAGTGACAATCGAACGAACGGAGAGAGTATGAGTCGTACAGACAAGAAAAACACCGGACGCCCCAGTCAGAAGAAATGCATCGCTCCAGAGATTGGGGCCCGAGTTTATGACTACTACAATGGCGCACTGGGTCAGGCTGAAGTCCGCGAGTTCGAGCGCCATCTTATCGTCTGCTCGAAGTGTGAAGCCATCATTTTTCAACTCGATGAGATGATGACAATTCTTGATGAAGATCAGGATCCCGACCACTTCATCGCCTCGACGTCGAAGAATGGCCTGGATAGCAGATCCGCTCGATATCCGGTGACCAGTCAAAAGCTGAGCGCCTGAAGAGCTCCCGCCAATTTAGTCAACGTCAGAGCCGTATGCGGCCAGTATTTGGCTTGGCAATAAAAGGGCAGACCGCGCCAGGTCTGCCCTTTTCGCGCAAGGTGGCGACCTTCCATCCAGCTCCAATTCCAACCCTTCGAAAATCCTGTTTGCGGGTCAAGCCGTAAAGCCTGGATGTTCTTCAGTCCTGCCACTGCTATTCCATTCACTATTCCTGGTTACCGGGAATACCCTTCAATCTGACATTTCAATAAACCTGCCGGTTGATTCACCAGGAAGGTTTGTATTGCTATTGGCCAGGCCACGCAATGCGATCGTGGTAGATGCCAGCGTCACAAAATCATAAACAAGACTGGAACCTAATCCTTAATGGACTGTCCGAAAAGCCTATCCTGAATTGTTGAAGCAATCGGTTTGCTGGAGATTCCGAGGATTGT
>JBEIMN010000822.1:0-1333 GCA_040378705.1 Acidobacteriota bacterium | reverse complement strand
GAAGCCACAATTGGTGAATGTCACCTGTCGTGTCGAATCAGACCTGTGGCTTCCGCATGATCCAATAAATCTCACCCGGCCAGCCCGGGAATCGTGCTCCCCACGCCAGGTTGAAGCGCATCCAGTTCGCCGAATTCTCGAGCGGACTCCCCTTGCTGCGCATCAGAAATGCCCCACTCACAAACTCCAGCTCGAGGCCGGCATCGGCGGCCATCCTGCGCACACGGTCAGGTGAGAAGACGCTGACGTGGCCAAGTGGCTCTGCCGTCCGCCTGATCTGCTTCTCGCGGATCGCCGCCAGTGGGCCGGGCACGACCGGGAACCCGCCGATCAGCGAGCCACCCGGCTTGATCGCCGCGACCACCTTACGGAAGACCTCTTCCGGTTCGAACAGGTGCTCCAGAACGTGAAGGAGGATCGCCGTGTCATACTGGCGCGGGAACCGTAGCTCCCGATCCTCGAGATTGACTTCGAGAAATTCCGTGTAACCTGCCCGCTCCAGCCGTTCCCGATGCATCACCGCATCGACCGCCGTCCAGGCCGAATAGCTGACTCCGGCTGGCGCCGATTTGACGAACTCAAGCATCTGGCCGAGATGGACACCGATCTCGACGACGTCGAGCGGGCGGCCTGCCCGCTGGCACTCTTCGCGCAGCAACTGATATCCAAACCAGTAACGCAAGAGGCGAATCGGGTATCGAACCCGTTTCGCCTCGGTTGAGATTCCAAAATCGGGCGTTCTCACCACCCGGTTGTCGGCCAGAAACTGAATATCCCAGTGGGAAGGGGAATAGCTTTTCGACTCCATTATTTCCTGCTCATTGAGTTCAATTGGCCAACTTCAGCCAAATTGAATCACAATGGTGTTACCCGACGGGGTTGTCGATCCGGACCATCCGGCACCATCTTCGCGCGACGCGAAAAGAGCTCGAGAACCGGGTACCAGGCTCCATCACCCGCGAATGGCACAAGGTCGAATCCTCGACCGTACGGATCGTCCCAGAGTGTTTTGGTATAGTCAATACCAAGCGCGGAATAAATGGTCGCCGCAACATCTTCATTTGCGACCGTCCGATTCTGCGCCCAGCCGGGTTCAGCAACCGAAAAGCCATCACTGGTCGTCACGCCAATCGCCTGACCTCCCGTCACACCGCCGCCCATAAAGAGTGCGAACTGCTGGAAATAGTGGTCGCGGCCACCGCCGCTGTTGAGTCCCGGGATGTTGCCGTTCCGAACCGTCCGGCCAAACTCACCCATCGCGACAATCAGCGTTTCATCGAAGAGTGTTCCGCCATTCTTTCCCGGCAGGGCGATCAGATCGTTGACGAGATTG
>JBEIMN010000821.1:0-1346 GCA_040378705.1 Acidobacteriota bacterium | reverse complement strand
GACCGTTCCGGCGATGATCGTCTGAAGTCTGCCTCCCGGCCTCAACCCAAGACAGTGGAAGAGCGCCAGCAGCAGGATCAGCCCGGCTGCCATCGCTGACCCCACCGTGATTCCGAGCGGCGCGATCAGCTGGTGCTCGATCTTCCAGCCAAAGAGCGAGGCGGCATAGGCCGTTGCCCCGAGCGCCGCCGCCGCGATCGCCGCCGAAAACCCGGCCAGAAATGAGATCCAGCCACTAATGAATCCCCACATCGGACCGAAGACCCGGCTTAAATACTGGTATTCACCACCCGCTTCCGGCATACGCGTCGAGAGCTCCGCGTAACAGAACGCCCCGCAAAGCGCGAGCCCTCCCCCCAGCGCCCAGACAAGCAGCGCCGTCAACCCATTGCCTGTTGCACCCCGCACAAAGGCCGGGACGGTGAAGATGCCGGTCCCGATCATATTCGTGACGACGAAGGCCGTCGCCCCCCAGACGCTCAGCTCGCGGTGCAGTTGCCGCTCCACCGGTTTTGATTCACTCATCGCTTTCTATTCGCCAATCAGTTTATGGTAACGCCCCATCCAGTAGGGAAGCAGGAAATAGGCGCCATCGTCCTCACCACGCCCCCCGTTCCCACCGTCGAGCCGGTAGGGATTGCCATTCCACTTCGTCATCGGCAGCTCGTCGTACGGCAGCACACTCAGTGACTGGCTCTTCCCGAAGCGATCGGCGAGCATGTCGCGCGGCACATCCGCCCGGTGTGAGTTGGTGACGGTCCACTCGATCTGGTCGAGCGGAATCTCGCGCAGCGTCCGGATCGACTCCGCACGGTCAAACTCCGGCTTCTTCGATCCGGCGGCATAGATGAAGTTCCAGAGCGGAATCCGCTCCGGACGCTCAACCTGCCAGGCCCGATCGAGGCTGTCGAGATAGACTTCGCGCAACTGCGCGTCCTGCTCATACTGGAGCAGCGGATAGTAGGAGATGTAGGCCAGCTCATCATCCGAATGGTTAACATATCCAGGATAGTTGATCTTCTGATTGCGCGTCAGCAAGTGATACTTGTGGCGGGTGATCAGTTCATCAGCGGCCTTCTGGTAGCGCGGATTTCCCGTCATATAACTGGCGACCCGCAGGTGTGCAAGGAGGTGGAGGGCGCGCAATCCGGTCTCGGTCGCGTCTTCCCAGATTGCTGACGGGCCCCACCATCCCCACCGTGTCTGCTTGCCGTCGAGATCGATCAGCCGGTAATCATGGTCGAGAATATGATCTGTTATCTGAGAAACGACCTTGCGCAGTGTTGCCTTCTCCGCCTCGTCGGCGACCAGATCATAGTAGATCGGATAGACGAAGTAGTGGCCGG
>JBEIMN010000820.1:0-1346 GCA_040378705.1 Acidobacteriota bacterium | reverse complement strand
GGATTCTGTCATACCGGATAAAATTTCCGGGTTGGTCGAGAGAAGAGTTCTCCCCCGTACTCTTTCGGCCGGCTGACGGCTATTGCTCAGAATTGCCGTCACTCACACATTTGGATGCGCTGATCATGAAAAAATGTCCCATGTGCCGCACTGAAGTTAACGAGTCGCATTTTTATTGCCCTGAATGTCGCTACCCCGTGAATACGCCACCGAATAATCAGGATAGTGGGCCTGATTCACACTGGGAGCAGATCCGGCAGGGGTGGGTCAGCCTGTTGCTGATCATCGGTTTCATCGGAGGTTCCGTAATCCTTGTCCGGGCGATCGACTGGAGATCTCTCAATCTGATGCTCCACGGTGAGACCATGACCGCGGAGGAGAAGAACCTCGACAAGCAATCAGTCACCGAACGCCTTGCGCGTCGAAAGGTCTCACGCGGCCGCAACCAGGTCACCGGATCGACGGCGAACGCCACTCAGCTCGCCGCCAACCAGGAATCAAGGCCACAGTCGGCGCCAGTCACCGACCTCGCGGTCGCCAGTTCTTCCGGCGCAGCAGCGGTCGAACGAACTGCCAACCGTGCCAACTTCCCTGACGACCAGTCGGTCGAGATCGAACAGTTCGAGGCGCCACCGACCGATCAGACCGGAATCGTGACGATCAAATCGCAGGCTACTGCCCGAGTCTATATCGACGGTCAATATTCCGGTGTCACCCCACGGACGGTCAATCTCAACGCGGGGGAACACCAGGTAAGACTGGTCTCCGATGGCTATCTTGAATGGAATGACAGAATCCAGGTCAGGAGTCGTAAACAGACCGGCGTACTCGCTTCGATGACGAGAAACGAGTAGCCTCCTCAATGAACGATCGCCTTGAAAGATCACTCAACAGATTTTGGGTGAGCCGGTGGCCCGGATGCCGGCTCATCTCGCTTCTGATTGGGTGTTTCTGTTTATTGTTAATGGCAATGGTCGCCAGCGGGTGTGAAAAACGCTACCACATCCCAGCCGTCACCGACGTGACAGATTCGACTCCCAATCCCCTTCCCGACCTCGAAAAGGCCGCCATCGATGGAAAGCGCCTCTTCCTGACCAACTGCGCGATCTGCCACGGCCACGAAGGGCTCGGTGATGGCCCCTCGCGAAGTACTCTCATTGCAGAACCAGCCAACCTGACGATCGATCCGGTCGCTTCATATTCCGATGGCAAGACTTTTCTCTCGATCAGACTTGGAAAGATGGTCAATGGTCGCCTGACCATGCCGCCGGTCGATAAAATGACCGATGAGCAGATCTGGAAGACGATCGCCTACCTCCGCACTCTCACCCAAAAATAGTTAGTGG
>JBEIMN010000819.1:0-1369 GCA_040378705.1 Acidobacteriota bacterium | reverse complement strand
CTGCAGCCGATGGCGCGGTTCGTGGCCTATGCGACAGGCGGTGTCGCGCCGGAGGAGATGGGGATCGGTCCGGTCGTCGCGATTCCGAAAGCCCTCAAAATCGCCGGTCTGACGATCGACGATATCGACCTGATCGAGCTCAACGAAGCCTTCGCCGCCCAGGCGCTCTCGGTAATCAAGGTTCTCGGTCTTGACCCGGCAAAGGTCAATGTCAACGGCGGCGCGCTCGCGCTCGGCCATCCGCTTGGATGTACCGGGGCAAAGCTGACCGCGACGTTGCTTCACGAAATGCCGCGTCGCCGTGCGCGCTACGGCATTGTCACCATGTGCATCGGCGGCGGAATGGGCGCTGCCGGCATCTTCGAAAACCTGATCTGATTCGGAAAGGAAATGTCATGGAAAAAGAGGTCATAAAAGGTGGAGGGTTTCTCCTGCAGGAGAGCGTGCCGGCGCAGATCTTCTCGCCGGAGGATTTCACGGAAGAGCAGGTGATGATCGCCCAGACGACGACGGAGTTCATGGATCAGGAAGTGATCCCGAACCACGACCGGCTCGAGCAGAAAGATTATGAGCTGCAGCGGGCGCTGATCAAACAGGCGGCCGATCTTGGCCTGATCAATGCCGCCATTCCGGAGGAGTATGGCGGGCTGGCGCTCGATCACGTCTCGCAGATGCTGATTGCAGAGTTTGTATCGGGGCAGGCTTCGTTTGCGACCGGATTCGGAGCGACGAGCAGTATCGGACTGCTGCCAATCGTCTTCTTCGGCACTCCGGAGCAGAAGGCGAAATACCTGCCAAAGATTGGGTCTGGTGAGTGGATCAGTGCCTACTGCCTGAGCGAATCGTCGGCCGGATCGGACGCGCTCAACGCGAAGATGACCGCGCGGCTGAGCGAGGACGGCCAGCACTGGGTGCTGAATGGGGAGAAGATGTGGATCACCAACGGCGGCTTTGCCGACGTCTACATCGTCTTTGCAAAGGTCGATGGCGCGCACTTCTCCGGCTTCATCGTCGAGCGCAATGATCCCGGCTTCAGCAATGGCAACGAAGAGCACAAGCTGGGGCAGCGTGGCTCATCGACGACGCCGATTCCGCTCATCGATTGCCGCATTCCAAAGGATCGGCTGCTCGGTGAGATTGGCAAGGGGCATCACATCGCCTTCAACACGCTCAATTTTGGCCGGATCAAGATGGGCGCCGCCGCAATTGGCGGGGCGAAACGCGCGCTTGGTCAGTCGGCGAAATACGCGGCGCAGCGTCAGCAGTTCAAGCGGCCGATCTCGTCCTTTGGCGCAATCAAATACAAGCTGGCCGAGATGGCGACCAAGATATACGCCTGTGAATCGGCAGTCTATCGAACGGCCGGAAT
>JBEIMN010000818.1:0-1388 GCA_040378705.1 Acidobacteriota bacterium | reverse complement strand
GGTGTCCATGATCCAGGCCATGGTCTGCTCGTTGGTGTTCAGGTCTGGCGCCGGCACATCCCGCTCCGGTCCGATGACGTCGATCAGCTCGGCGGTGTAACGGCGTGTCAGCCGCTCCAACTCCGATTTCGACATGTTGTTCGGATCACAGATGATCCCACCCTTGGCGCCACCAAATGGAATATTGAGAATCGCGCATTTCCAGGTCATCCACGCTGCGAGAGCCCGAACCTCGTCCAGCGAAACGTCCGGCGCAAACCGGATCCCTCCCTTCGCCGGCCCGCGCGCGAAGTTGTGCTGCACACGGTAGCCGGTGAAGACCTCGATACTTCCACTGTCCCTGAAGACTGGAATGTAGACGGTGAATTCACGGTTCGGAACGCGCAGCACCTTGTAGAGATCCGGATCCAGGTTGAGCAGTCGTGCGGCGTGGTCGAAACGAGACATCATCGACTCGAAAGGGTTCTCTTCCCTGATCACCCGAATATCGTCGACATAGGCTGACACATAGGCGGACATGGATAACTCCTCGGATTATTCAATATTTTGAGTCAGAATGTTGGTCGTGGTAATTGCCACCCAATGTTTACAGGAATGCACGGGGCGAGGAGCGCCCTGAAGGCAGCGCGCAGTCGACCCCGCGTCTTCTTCCTGTCTCTATCGGTTGGTCAGATGCCAGCAGGTAGTGATGGTAGTGATTCGTTGAGGGAGCCGGTTCGGTATCCCTGCAGATCGAGGGTCACATACTTGAAGCCAAGCTCGCGAAACTGCTCGGTCAGACGGCGTGTCATCTCCATAGTCAGGGCACGCGGCATCTCCTCCGGTGAGATCTCGATCCGCGCCAGATCACCGTGGTGGCGGACGCGCATCTGCTGGAAGCCGTTGGCGCGAAGAACCGCTTCGCCCCGCTCGATCTTCGAGAGCTTTTCGATCGTCACCGGCATGCCATAAGGAATGCGCGACGAGAGGCAGGCCGAAGCCGGCCGGTCCCAGACCGGCAGTTCGACCCGGCGTGACAGGATACGGATCTCCGCCTTGGTTAGCCCCGTTTCGAGAAGCGGACTCCGAACTTCGAGCTCATGCGCCGCCTGTCGTCCGGGGCGATAGTCGCCGGCATCGTCGGCGTTGTTTCCGTCGCAGACCCAGGCGAAGCCGCGCTCACTCGCCAGCCTGCTCAGTCGTGAGAAGAGTTCGTGCTTGCAAAAATAGCAACGGTTGACGGGATTGGCCTGGTAATTGGGATCGTCAATCTCTTCGGTGACGATGAACTCGTGACGCATATCGAACTTTTTGACGACCGCCAGCGCGTCCAACATGCAAGGCCTGCGTGTCACAGGCGGGCGAGGATTCCAGGGCACCGGAGCTGACTTGCAGGTAACTGGGACGGG
>JBEIMN010000817.1:0-1388 GCA_040378705.1 Acidobacteriota bacterium | reverse complement strand
GTCGATCAGTCGACCCCCTTTTATACTGTCTGTGGCGGAACGCAGGACAATAACTCCTGGTGCGGCCCGTCGCAGACCGCGAGTCTGAGCGGGATCACCAATAGCGACTGGTTTACGACCAATGGTGGTGACGGCTTTCACACCCGGATCGATCCGCGTGATCCAAACATCATCTATGCGACATCGCAATATGGCGGACTGGTCAGATTTGATCGGCGAACGGGTGAGCGGATCGGCATTCAGCCAAAGGAGGGGAAGGGGGAGTCGCCACTGCGATGGAACTGGGACTCGCCGCTGGTGATCAGTCCTCACGCCCCATCACGGATCTACTTCGCCTCCAACATCCTATTCCGCAGTGACGATCGTGGTGACACCTGGCAGCCGATTTCACCGGATCTGTCGCGCCGGATCGACCGCGACACGCTGCCGGTTATGGGGCGAATCTGGGGTCCGGACGCGATTGCCAAGCACCAGTCGACCTCATTTTACGGCAATATCGTCGCGCTGGCTGAATCGCCAAAGCGGGAAGGTCTGATCTATGCTGGTACTGATGATGGACTGATCCAGGTGACAGAGGACGGTGGCCGGAACTGGCGGAAGGTCGAGAGTTTCGCCGGAGTTCCGGAGCGGACTTTTGTCGCGCGGATACTTGCCTCACAGCATGACGCGAACACGGCCTATGCGCTTTTTAATAATCACAAGAGCGCCGATTTTGCCCCCTACATTTTGAAGACGACCGATGCCGGGCGAACCTGGAGTTCGGTTGCCGGGAACCTGCCTGCCACTCATCCGCTCTGGGCGATCGCCGAAGATCATCAGCGTCCGGGGCTGCTTTTTGTCGGGACCGAATTCGGGCTCTTCTTTACTCCCGATGGCGGTCAGAAGTGGGTGCAGCTCAAGGGGGGGCTGCCGACGATCGCAGTCCGTGATCTGGCGATCCAGAAGCAGGAGAACGACCTCGTCGTTGGAACATTTGGACGGGGAATCTATATTCTCGACAATTACGAACCACTGCGTGAAATCTCGCCGGAGATTCTCGCCGGGGAGAGCCATCTCTTTGGAGTGAAGAATGCGACGATTTTCGTCCAGTCGACGCCGAACGGCGGGCGGGGCAAGGCTTCACTCGGCGAGTCGTTTTTTACCGCTGAAAATCCGCCATTCGGGGCGACATTTACCTACTATTTGAAGGAGCCACTCAAAACGCGGCGTCAGACGCGGCGTGAGGCGGAGCGCCGGCTGCGGGAGACCGATCCGGTGGGAAAGACATTCCAGTATCCGTCGCAGGCATCGCTGACCGCAGAGGAGGAGGAGGAGGCTCCGGCGATCCTTCTGACGATTCGCGATTCGAGTGGTGCGGTGGTGCGTCGGCTGGGCGGGCCGACCGTTGC
>JBEIMN010000816.1:0-1393 GCA_040378705.1 Acidobacteriota bacterium | reverse complement strand
GGGTCGACTACATCGGTGACCTGGGGGAGTTCGAGGCATCTTTTGCCCAGCATCTGGCGGTTGCGAAGACCTTTGGGCCGTACAAGCTGAGTCTGCATTCGGGCTCGGACAAGTTCAGCATCTACCCGATTGCATCGCGTGTCGCCGGGGAGCTGGTTCACCTGAAGACGGCGGGGACCAGTTATCTTGAGGCGTTGCGGGCGATCGCGGTCGTCAATCCGGCGCTCTTCCGTCAGATCGTCGCCTTTGCGCGTGATCGTTATCCGATCGATCGGGCGAGCTACCACGTCTCGGCGGAGGTGGCGAAGATGCCGGTGCTTGAGTCGCTTGGTGATGCGGAGCTGGCCGGTCTGCTCGAGGATTTTCACGCGCGTGAGATTCTGCACGTCACCTTTGGTTCGGTTCTCCATCATCCGGAGTTTCGTCAACCATTCTTCGCGACGTTGAAGGAGAATGAAGAGGTCTGCTACGGGATGCTTGAAAAGCATTTTGGCCGGCATTTTGCGCCGTTTAATTAATATTAATTAGGGATCGGGCAGGGATAAACTGGGGTAAAGAGGGAAGAGGTCAGAGCTATGAATCAAAGCGAACTGTTCAGAATGTATGACTTTACCGGGCGGACGGTGGCGATCACCGGCGGGGCCGGTGTACTTTGCGGAGCGATGGCAAAGGTGCTCGTCAGTTGTGGGGCCAACGTGGCGATCCTCGACCGTGAGACAGACAAGGCGCAGTCGCTCGTCGATGAGATCAGCGGTGAGACGAGCGGGCCGGGCCGGGCGATTGCGCTCTACACTGACGTCCTGAAGCCGGAGGTGCTGCAGGAGAATCTGAAGCAGATCCTCGACGCTTTCGGGCGGATCGACGGGCTGATCAATGGGGCGGGGGGCAACAGTCCGGCGGCGACGACGCGGCCGGATCAGACCTTCTTCGACCTGCCGGAGAGTGCGCTCCGTTTTGTCTTCGATCTGAATATGCTCGGGACGATCTTTCCGTGCCAGGTCTTTGCGAAGCAGATGGCGGGGCAGAGTGAGGGGATCATTCTCAACGTCTCGTCGATGAGTGCCTTTCGTCCATTGACGCGAGTTCTTGGGTATTCGGCGGCCAAGGCGGGGATCAGCAATTTCACGCAGTGGCTGGCGGTTCATCTGGCGCAGGAGTATTCGACGAATCTGCGTGTCAACGCGATTGCGCCGGGATTTCTGGTTACAGACCAGAATCGGAATCTGCTGCTCGACGCGCAGACGGGCGACCTGACGCCGCGCGGTCGCAGCATTATCGACCACACGCCGATGGGGCGCTTTGGTGATCCCGCCGACCTGCTGGGGACGGTTCTGTGGCTGCTCTCGCCAGCCTCTGCCTTCGTCACCGGAACGGTCATCCCGATTGACGGTGG
>JBEIMN010000815.1:0-1394 GCA_040378705.1 Acidobacteriota bacterium | reverse complement strand
CCATAGCTGAGCGTATATTCGTAGCCGTTGGATGTGGTTTGGCCGCCATTGGCGAAGAATGAATTGTTCGGAGCCGGCAATCGCAGCGCGAGGCCGTCGGCGATCATTTCATACTTCACGACCTCGACATTTAACTTTTCATCGAAGAACGCGACGCGCAGTCCGAGCTCTTCGGACGATGCCGTCGCCGGATCGAGCGGCGAGCCGTCGAGGCGGAACGCACCGCCGCCTTGGGGCTGGAAAACTTCGCTGTATTGGTAGTAAAGCGAGACGTTTTTCAGGGGACGGATCATACCACCATAGCGGGGCAGCTTGGCCCGAGAGACCGGATCGACCACCTGGGGGTAAGGCCCGGCACCGATCTCGACATAGCGGGAGTTATCGACCGAGGAATCGCGCCAACCCCCGATCAGCAGGACGCGACCGTTATATGCATTAAGCTGGTAGGTTCCGGTGTAGCCGGTCGTGATACTTTTACCCAACGTATTGGTTGCGACGCCACTCGCAGGGAAGTCCGGAGCGGTGTTGCTGTAAACCGGGTTCAGCAAGTCGATCGAACCCAGCGCGGTGCGGCGCACGTTGCTGCGGAAGTCGGTCAGGAAGTAGTCGGACGCAAGAATGGCGGAATGCTCGATAGGACCCGTGACGTAGCGGCCGAAGAGATTGGCTTCAAGGTAGCGGTAGTCTTCCCAGCGGTTGAGCCAGAATGCGCGTCGGTTGACCGTGCGGTTGTCTGCCCCGAGACTGAGAAACTCCACCTGCGTGATAGGATTATTGATGTAGATCTGCTGCGCGGCGACGCGCGCCGTGAGGTAGTCGTTGATCTTGTGCTCGGCGGTGAGGCGGACCTTTTCGCGTTCGATTTTAGACTTCGCCCACGGCTCGTCGATGCGCCGGTTCTCGGGCACCGTGATGGCCCGCACACCCGGAGCGATCGTCACGGTCGGTATCCAGTTGTCCTCTTGGTAATCTTGGCGCAGTACTTCAGTCAAAAGGCTGACCGTAGTCGAGGGCGTGATCCGCCACTCAAACACGGGCGCGATAAACAACCGTTTGAGATCCTTGAAGTCTCGGTTGAATTCCATCTGGCGGTAGGCGGCGTTCACGCGGTAGAGGAATTTTTTATCCTGCGTGATCGGGCCGGTCACATCCGCCGTAAAGTGGTAATTGGCGAAGTCACCGATGGTCAGTGCGAGCTGTTGCCATTGCGCCGTGCGCGGAGTCTTCGAGACGCGATTGATGATGCCGCCGAGACCCTTGGGGTTTCCATAGAGATTAGACGATGGGCCCTTGATGATTTCGAGCTGCTGGATATGGACGAAATCGCCACCACCCCACTCTTGGACATCGCGGAAACCATCGAGATAGGACTCCTGCACGGCGAAACCGCGGAT
>JBEIMN010000814.1:0-1395 GCA_040378705.1 Acidobacteriota bacterium | reverse complement strand
TCGAGTCTGCTTTTGCTGTCTCAGTCGTGATTGTAACCGACCAGCGGGTAATGATCAGGCGCTACAACCTGTCGCCAATTATCGCTTTGCGTAAATCGTGACATTCAAATGTAACGCCTGATCACCGAAGGCTTACTGATAATCGGTATAACCTTCTTTGCCTGAAGTATAGAAAGTAGCCTGATCAGGAAGAGTCAGCGAGGCGCCTGTTCTGAGTCGTTCCACAAGATCCGGATTGGCAATAAACGGCCTGCCGAATGCCACCAGATCCGCCGCGCCTTCCTGGAGATCGGTCTCGGCCCGTTCCCGATCATAACCACCCGAGAGTATAATCGCGCCACCGCCATTGTCACGAAACTCCCTTGTCATGGCACGGACAGTGTTAATATCCGGGCTTGGCGCCCCGAGGGCGGAGTGATCGACAAGATGCAGGTATCCCAGTCCGAGCCGGCCAAGCTCAGTGGCAAGCCGGACGTACTGTTCGGCAATACCATCGTAGCTCCCGCTCATCTCGTTGAAGACACCGTAAGGAGAGAGCCGGATGCCGGTTCGTGAAGCGCCAATAGCGCTGCTGATGGCTGTTGCCACCTCCAGCGCAAAACGATTTCGCCGTTGATCGTCGCCGCCGAAATCATCGCTCCTCTGATTTGAAACCGGATCAAGGAACTGGTTTACCAGGTAGCCGTTGGCGCCATGAATCTCGACACCATCAAAACCCGCCTCCATTGCGATCGTCGCGGCGCGTCTGAACTCTGCTATCGCCTCCGCCACGTCATCGGGTGTCATCTCACGCGGCAGGTCGCAGGGCCGCTCACCCTGGCTGTCAGTCCAGATGTTGCCGTTCATGGCGATTGCCGATGGAGCGAGCAGTTCCGCCCCGGGCGGCAGATTGAGGTGGCTCCCAACCCGGCCGACGTGCATGAGCTGAATGAAGATATGACCACCAGCCGCGTGAACCGCTTCGGTCACGAGACGCCAACCATCTCGCTGTTCCGGAGAAAATACTCCGGGTATGCGTGGATAACCAAGGCCATTGGGCGAGGGGGAGGTCCCCTCGGTGACGATAAGTCCGGCCGTGGCACGCTGACCGTAGTACTCAGCAATTAGACTGTTGGGCAGATTACCCAAAGCACGGTTCCGGGTCATGGGGGCCATGACGACGCGGTTACCAAGTATGACATCTCCAAGCGTAACCGAAGAAAACAATTTCATTCATATCTCCCTGTATAACAATGTCCGCTGATTGTTCAGCGATTTAGCGCTGCCCATACCAGATTTTGCATCGGAATGGTTCCCGCAGCTTGTGAAAGCGCGAAGAACGGCTACGAGCGGAAGAGCGAGCCGATGGATCTGATCCGTTTTGACAGACCGTTTGAAAACAAGAATGCGATTCCC
>JBEIMN010000813.1:0-1395 GCA_040378705.1 Acidobacteriota bacterium | reverse complement strand
GTGGCAATATCCTGTTCTTTTTGCTCTCTAGTCTTCATAGCAAACTCTCGATCTCCTTGTCAGTAAGACAGTGGGACAGTGGAAGGTTTAGGCGCCGATTGAGCTCGGGTCGACGAGAATTCCCGGACCCATGGTCGTGGCGACATTGACTTTCCTGACATATTTGCCCTTGGCGGTTGCCGGCTTCGACCTGATCACGGCGTCGATCAGCGACTGCGCATTCTCGACGATCATCTGCTGGTCGAAAGATACCTTGCCTACCGGAACGTGGATCACGCCAGTCTTATCGACACGATACTCGACCTTGCCGGCTTTGGTCTCACGGACGGCTGTCGCGACATCGAGCGTCACCGTGCCGGTCTTCGGGTTGGGCATCAGCCCACGCGGACCGAGAATCTTACCGAGTGTACCGACCGAACGCATCATGTCCGGGGTCGCGATCAGTGCATCGAAGCTGAGATAACCACCCTTGATCTTGTCGACCAGGTCGTCACCACCGACTTCGTCGGCTCCTGCCTCCTGCGCTTCACGCTGCTTGTCGGGCGAGGCGGCAATCACCGCAACCCGCTTCGATTTGCCAAGGCCATGCGGCAGCACGATGGTTCCGCGGACGAGCTGATCCGCTTTGCGCGGATCGACTCCGAGGATCATCGTCACCTCAACTGTCTCATCAAATTTGGCGTAGGCGATCTTTCTGGCTAGAGAGATCGCGTCGGAAAGAGGATAGAGTTTTGTCAACTCGACTTGGGCAAGTGCGGCTTTGAACTTTTTTCCAGCCATTAACGATTCCTTTCAGGTCGTAGCGTGACCTTCGGCGGCTCACATTGAGCCAGTGGTCACTCCCTCTTCGTCTCCGTGAATGGTGACGATCGCGAAGAGCGGTCCCTGACCGTCGATCTCTCCGCTGGTAGTGTTTAGGTTATTTCAAGACCAAGACTCTTGGCCGTCCCTTCGATCGTCCGAATGGCGGATTCGACGTTGGACGTATTGAGATCCGGGAGCTTGAGCCGGGCAATCTCTTCGATCTGCTCCCGGGAGATGGTCCCGATCTTCTCCCGGTTCGGCTTGGCTGATCCTCTTTCGATCTTGGCCGCCTTCTTCAGAAGGTCTGCCGCCGGGGGAGTCTTGGTGATGAAGGTGAACGAGCGGTCGGCGAAGACCGTGATGACCACCGGTATCTTGATGTCACCGAGATTGGCCGTCTTCGCGTTGAACTGCTTGCAGAACTCCATGATGTTCACACCCTGCGGACCGAGTGCGGTTCCGATCGGGGGTGCCGGGTTGGCCTTGCCAGCCGGTACCTGGAGTTTGATGTATCCGGTAATTTTCTTTGCCATATATACTTTTCAGCCTGTCTTCAAGATTACTGCCGGGAGATTACTGCCGGGAGATTAC
>JBEIMN010000812.1:0-1399 GCA_040378705.1 Acidobacteriota bacterium | reverse complement strand
TCAGGCTACTTGTCTGTCAGGCTACTTGTCTGTCAGGCTACTTGTCTGGCAAATTTTCAACATCTCAACCCTGCCTCCAACTCACCCCTCTAATATTAAGAAAAGAAGCTCTCAAGTCAACAAAATAATGCATTCACACAATAAAATATCGCAGGTCGAAGATCAAACAATCGTTGACAGAACCGAATTTTCGACCTATCTTTCAATCGGTCTTGCAAGCGGCAATGCCCCGACTCTTCTTCGCCCTGTCATTGGTTTCGTCCCCGGGTCAGGAGAAGTTTTTGGCCACCTCGCGGAAACCAATCCAAAAAGAAAATTTTATGAGCAATCAAACCGTCCAGAAGAACTCTGTTGTTACTTTGCGCTTCACACTTGAAGATACGGCAGGCCAGGTGATCGACGACGAGTCGGAAGGACTCGCCTACCTTCACGGTGGATATGGCGAGATCTTTCCCCTCGTCGAAGTTGAAGTGGAGAACAAGCCGATTGGTCACCGGGTTGACCTGACCCTCGCTCCGGCTGATGCCTTCGGCGAGCATGAAGAGGACAATATCCGGAATGAGGCGCTCGCTGATCTCGGTGTTGACGAAGTCGAGGTCGGAATGATCCTTGAATCCGAAGATCCGGATACGGGTGAACCCCTCTACTGGCAGATCCTCGAAATCAATGGCGACCAGGTTCTCCTCGACGCCAATCACCCACTTGCCGGACTGACCGTTCGGTTCCAGGGTGAAGTCGTTGCGATCCGTCCGGCAACGCCCAAGGAGATCGAGCAGGGCTTTGCTGATGATGAAGATTCGGGTGATGAAGATGAAGAGTAACGATCGAGGTAACTAAAAAAGCCAAAGAAAAGGGGTGCACATTTGTGCACCCCTTTTCTTTGGCTTTTTTAGTCGCCCGACTTGGGATGAGCCGTGTTGGACTCGAACCAACGACCCACTGGTTAAAAGCCAGTTGCTCTACCGACTGAGCTAACGGCCCATTCGATCCGACACAGGTTGTGACTTAATCGAAGCAGCGATAATAGCCGAAACGGCGCACCCCGTCAACCGGGAGATGCGCCGTTTGCGTTATCGAAACAGGCCAGGTAAGGCCTAATAGAGATTAAACGTGAATTCAAGATTGCCACGGACGCTGACCGGCACACCACCCTTGACCGCCGGGTTGAAGCGGATCCGCTGAGCGGCCTCGATCGCCTTTTCGGTCAGGCCATCAGGAAGTCCGCGGACGACCTTGATACTGGTAATTCTGGCATCGGAGGTGAAGACGACATTGAGCACGACGGTTCCCTGAACCTTGTTCTGCCGTGCCTCCTCGGTATACTTCGCCTTCTCCTTGTAGAGGATGGTCGGGCGCAGGCTGGCCGACATCGGTTCGACGGAACGACCTCCACCGAGAC
>JBEIMN010000811.1:0-1402 GCA_040378705.1 Acidobacteriota bacterium | reverse complement strand
GATCAAGACGCGGGCCATAAGCAAGCCTGAAAGCAGAATCCAATGCGAGGTCGTGGATGATCAGCGAAGACGCCGGCGCGGCAAGAATCAACCGATGGAGACGTTTCTGCCGGTTGGCGTTTCTGGTCGGGGCGCTCTGCTTGAGCGGATGTCGCGGCGGTGATCGGCCGGTGCGCTCTGAGGCGGGGGGCGCGGTTCCGGCGGTGCGTGTTGGTCGGGCGGTCGTCTGGGGTGACGAGGACGGTGATGGCTTTCCGGATGGAGCCGAGCTTGGTTCGGAAAATGACCGTCGGAATTTCAGGCGCTGGATGACGGCGATTGCCGAGCTCCAGTATTATCGGATGAGTGAGGCCTGGAATATCGAGCAGCGCGACTGCGCAGGGCTGGTTCGATTTGCCTGGCGGGAGGCGTTGCGCCGTCACGATCGGCAATGGTTGCAGGCCATGAATCCAGGCGGTGGGATGGGGAGTGATTATCGGCTCTTCGCGCCGGACATCGCGGCTTTTACGCTTGATCGCCATCCGCTAGGTGAGCGGCTCTTTCGGATCGATTTCGGTTCCTTTGCGCCATCGGATCTCCCGGGAAAGTTTGCCGACTTTGCCGATGCGCGGACGTTGAAGAATTATAATGTCAGCCTGATTGGTCGCGAATCCGGGCGCGCAGAGCCGGGCGACCTGCTGTTTTTCCATCAGCCGTGGGTACAGCGTTATCCATATCACGTCATGATTTTCCTGGGTGAGCCGCTGCACGAAGCGGATGGGGCGGCCGACTGGGTCGTCTACCACACAGGCAATTCGGTTGCTGACCAGGGAGAGGTCCGTAAGGTGCGCCTGGCGGCATTGCGCCGCCATCCGGATCCGCGCTGGCATCCGACTGAATCCAATCGCCATTTTCTTGGATACTACCGCTTGAAGATACTCGACTGATCTGCGAGGTAACAGAGCATGAAAATACGTAGAGTTTTCGCGAAGACGCTGGGCGGCCCAAAGATTTCAATACTGCCTATACTGCCTATACTGCCTATACTTTCGGGGCTGATTTTTGTGACGGCATTGACCGGATTGTTTGGATGGATGGCCTGGCGATCGTCAGTGCCGGTCGTCCGTGGAGCCGAACAGGCATCATCTTCTACAAGTGGGGCCGGGACGGGTGGGGAGCAGGCGGCTGAGGCGGCGCGGAAAGTCCATTTTTCGCTGTCGACGACGCGTGCGTATGGCACGAAAGAGCAGCCGCGAATCTATATCAGTTACCAGGGAGTCGAGACGCTCGATTTCCGCGTCTATCGTATCCGCGATCCATTCCTCTTTTTCCGTCAGCTCGAGGATCCGCACCAGATGGGTGAGGAGGACTATGCCGGAGTCGATGATGTTTCGGAGCGGGTTGGCCGTCGTCCGTCGATCCT
>JBEIMN010000810.1:0-1418 GCA_040378705.1 Acidobacteriota bacterium | reverse complement strand
AGGGAACTAAAGACGGCACCCGTTATCAGGGGGCCGTCTTTTTTTGTCTGTGCACTGTGTTTTACAGGACTTGGGAGAGTACTCTGCCGGCTGGAATACCGGCGCAGTGTTGCTGCCAGAGTCGACTAGCCGGGGTTGATCTCGGCAATGCGATCACAGCAAGAGTAGCGTGGCAGGAATAAAGTCAGGAAGTCTGCCGCGTCACAGGGATAGATTGGGATGGATATCTCCTCCGGTTCAGATCCGATTGCCGAGCAAACGGTAGATCCACTGGAGTGCGGTATTCATAATCTGCTCGCCTGCGCCAACCTGTGCCGGGGCGACCTGGTTATCTGCGCCATAACCACCCTCAGCGGCGGCTTCAATGGTTGGAAAGTACTGGTGATAGCCATTGCAGTAGCCAAGGAAGAAGATCTGTCTGACCCGCGCGCGCTCCCGAAGCCGGATTGAGTGGCTGGAGAAGAACTCACCCGAGACGCCGACAATCGCAATTTCGCCGTTGAGCAGCGCGACCGTTAGTCGGGGTCTGATTCCGTTCGCGTATTCATCGATGAAGTTCGGGATCAGCTCCGGGAAGAAGGCTTTCTGGTAGAGGCTGCGGACGACCGGGTTGGCAAGATCGGTTCGGGACTTGAAGGGAAAGCGCTCCTCAATCACACTGAGGGAAGTGCGTGTCGATTCGACCGGACGCACTTCGCGTGCGAGTCTGATGACTTCGCGGCCGAGGGCTTCGCCGAATAGTGTCGGGCCTTTGTGTTCCGTTTGATCAGCCGACTGGTCGCCGGCGGCGCCATTGAAGAAGATGGCTCGGCCACCAAGTGATTTCTCAACCTCGCGTTTGAGAGTTCCGACGTAGTCGGCGGAAAATTTGAGGAGATCGGCCGGGAGGGTCGTCGGATGGGCGGCGAAATTGATGATGGTCGCGATCGTCTTTCCGTCCGGCTCCTCGACGCGCATTATCGCCAGCTCGCGTTCGACCGGTTTCGGATCGAATTTCGTGTGGCGATTACGGTTGAACCCGGTGAGGCTCGTTGAGCCGGTGGCGATGCGCGCCGGACGGCGGAGCCGGTCGGCTTCGAGGATCGCGGCGACGATGTTGTCTTCCAGCTCCTGGTAGTAGCGGAGCGTGGCATCGAACCGCCCCTGGCCCTTTCCCGGCTCATTGGTCAGTTCAAGGACCGGGCCGTGATGGGTGTGTGAACCGGCGATGAATGAGTATCGGATCCCTGCCTCACTCCGGATTCGTTCACGTATGTTTTGAAGCGCGGCTTCGGATGGTGAGCGGCCAAGGTCGAGTCCGACCAGAGCCAGCTTCTCGTTGCCAAACTGAAGCACGACCGCATCAGCGAAGAGGGGATCGAGGGTGCCGTTTGAGAGTGCGTCGTGGCGCGCGCCGTAGCCCCACATAGGCACAGGTT
>JBEIMN010000809.1:0-1421 GCA_040378705.1 Acidobacteriota bacterium | reverse complement strand
GGTCGCGGGTGAGAAACTCCTCGTGCCCGGCACTAACCAACGGCTGAGGATCCACGGATTCGTCTGTTCGCCGACGGGGAAGCGGTTCTTGCTGCACACAGAGGAGGCGGGCGGCAGCGATCGCTGGCTGTACGAGTTGGAGTCCGGGGACTTGCGTCCGGTGAAGGCCGGTGACGGGGTGGGGTTCGAGGCGAATGCGTTTTCGCCGGATGGTGAGCGACTGCTGGGTTCGCGCGGCGCGGACTTGCTCGTGTATGACATTGCCAACGGCCGGGCCACCTCGCTGACCCAAGACAGCGATTCTGACGCGATCAACAACGGCAGCGCGAGCTGGAGTCCCGACGGGCAATGGATCGCCTATATCCAGTCCGATTCATCCGCCATCCCGAAACGGGCGGTCCTGGTGCCCGGCGACCCGACGTATCGCACGTTCCAAGAGACTCGATTTGGACGGATCGGCGGGCCGATCCCCACGCTGCGCATCGGCGTGGTCGGCGCGGAGGGCGGCCCCACGCGCTGGATCGAGTTGGCCGATAAAGCGGGAACTTTTTACCTCAACTCACTGAGCTGGGCCGGGAACTCCGACGAAGTGATGATCGATAAGTTAAGCCGGGGCCGTGATGCGCGGGAAGTAATGCTCGCCAATCATCGCACCGACGCGATCACCAAAGTCTACGCGGCAACCGATCCCGCCTGGGTGGTGTCTTGGGTGGATATGGAACCCGGAGGCCTGCAGTGGATTCGCGGCAGCAAGACCTTTGTCATCTTCAGTGAGCGGGATGGTTGGAGGCGTGCCTTCGTCGTCTCGCGCGACGGTTCAGACCCGACCCCGATAACCGCAGCGGGCAGCGACCTCATCGCGCCCGGCCAGATCGATGAGAAGAACGGATGGTATTACTACTACGCCTCGCCGACCAACGCGACCCAGCGGTATCTCTACCGATCTCGCCTCGATGGAACTGGCACGCCCGAACGTTTGACCCCGAATGACCAGCCCGGCTCGCACAGTTATGTGTTTTCGCCGGATAGCCAATGGGCGTTTCACACATGGTCCACTTTCGACCAGCCGCCGGTCACTGATCTGGTGGAACTGCCGAAACACCGCAGCGTGCGTATGCTGGAGGACAACGCCGCGGCGGCAGCCCGAATCAAGCCGCTCATCACGCGGCCTACCGGGTTCCTCCAGCTCGACATCGGCGGCGGAGTGGTGATGGACAGTTGGATGATCAAACCTCGCGATTTCGATCCCACGAAAAAGTATCCGGTATTTGTGTTCGTCTATGGGGAGCCCGCTGGACAGACGGTGCTCGACGACTGGCACGGCGGGCAGGGATTCTCCCTCTTTCACCGGGCAGTGGCGGACCTTGGCTATCTCGTCGTCTCAATTGATAACCGGGGCACTCCGGGGCCCAAGGGCGCGG
>JBEIMN010000808.1:0-1424 GCA_040378705.1 Acidobacteriota bacterium | reverse complement strand
TTTCTTGACCCCTTCCGCCGTCACCCCAATTGGAAACTTCTGATTACCCCTTTTGAACTGCTGCTTTCAAGAGGAAGGTCTTTCCACTGCCGCTCCCACCGATCACCAGGTTGATCAGCCCCAGATTTGGCCAGTCTAATCTGGTAAGAGGGCCAAAATTATGGAGTTCAACTTTTTCCAGCAATAATTGCCTCCTTACCGCTTCGATGCTCTCCGGCATTGCCTGAATATAACCCAAATCGATCAGCCTGATTCACTGTCAAATGCGAAAAATCCGTTTAGAGATTCAGATACTGGCATCTCCATGAATAGCTCAGGCCAAGCAGGTTCCAATAACACACAGTCTATACGACGTGTGAAGAATTTTCACCCCGAGGGGGGCCGATGCAAACCCTATTTTGCAGGGCTTTTGCAAAGTCACGCCCAACGCCACGCAATGTCGATCTATTGTCGGTTGCGTTGCCCAGACGAAGGCGACAATGTCCATCGCGAAGGGCGGCACCGTCCCCAACCAATGACAGGAATTCTGGCAGAGCGAGGCACCTTGGCTGCGCAGACCTCCCGCTCGCCTGTCCTGGATTTGAACCCACTCCATCACTCACCTGCTGGCAGGACTGCCACTCCCGCGGTTGTCATACCAACTCCGACTGACCCAGATTGCAGCACGGCCCCAACTTTCGACGAGAAAAGGCGCTTGCCCCAGCCTGATTGGCCCATTAAATTAGCGGGTTAAATTGCCATTGACAACCCGGTGCAGTTTACCGGTAATATAATCGCTTTTTCAATTTCACCATCCCAACCTGCAAGGAGAGATATGACCGAGAGAAGACTATTTCTGAAGGCACTGGCGGGCGCCGGCGCCGGGGCGGCGCTCAATCCAAGGATATTTGCGCAGACGACCGTCAAACGACGCAACATCAAGCTTGGCTTCGACAACTTCTCGATCCGGGCATTTGGCTGGAAGGCGCCGCAGCTCCTCGACTATGCGGCAAGTCAGAAGGTCGACACGGTTCTCTTCTCCGACCTCGGCGTCTACGAGCAGATGACGGACAGCTATCTGCGCGAGGTGAAAGCGAAGGCAGACAGCCTTGGGATCGAGCTGCAGGTCGGGACGGGGAGCATCTGTCCGACGTCGGGCGCCTACAATCAGAAGCTGCTCGGCCCGGCGGAGGACCATCTGGCGTTGACGATCAAGGTTGCAAAGGCGCTCGGTTCGAAGGTTGCGCGCTGCTACCTTGGCCGTGCGGACGACCGAAAATCGCCAGGCGGGATCGAGGCGCGAATTCAGGACACGGCGAAGATCTGCAAGGCGGTTCGCAGCCGGGCGATCGATTCCGGAGTGAAGATTGCGATCGAGAACCATGCCGGCGATATGCAGGCGTGGGAGCTCGTGACATTGATCGAGGAGGCAGGTAAGGACTATG
>JBEIMN010000807.1:0-1430 GCA_040378705.1 Acidobacteriota bacterium | reverse complement strand
GGGTTGAGCGACGCTACGACGAATGGCTGCGTGGGAAGCGTGGAGAAGTGACCCTGTTGACCAACGCCAGAGGAGAGGCCTATCAGCGCCTCGATCTGCCGCCGGCAGCTGGAGCAACCGTCCATCTGACGATCGATTCGGTTCTGCAGCGGAAGGCTGAGATGCTGCTCGAGCAGGCGATTCGACAGCATCGTGCCAAGGGTGGCGGGGTGATCGTCATGGATCCGGCGACCGGTGAGATTCTGGCGCTGGCCAATGCGCCGACCTTCGATCCGAACCGGATTGAGGGCAACGTCACGACCAATATGGCCTATGTCAATCAGGCGGTGATGTCGCCATACGAGCCGGGTTCGATCTTCAAGATTATTGCTTATGCGGCAGGCTTTGAGGAGGGAATCATCAGGCCGGATGACCTGATCGACTGCGGAAATGGGCAGATTTCGATTGGAAGCCGGGTGATTCACGACACTCATTCATACGGCACGGTTACGGTCGAGGACGCCTTTGCCAAGTCGTCGAATGTTGGAGCGATCAGGATCGCGCAGCGGCTGGGAAGAGAGACCTTCCACTCCTACATCAGGAAGTTCGGTTTCGGCGATTCGACGCAGATCGACCTGCCGGCAGAGTCGTGGGGGATACTGCATCCCACTTCAAGGTGGCGGATGGATTCGATCGGCTCGGTGGCGATTGGGCAGGAGATTTCGGTAACGCTGATCCAGGCAGTGGCGGCAATCGCGACGATTGCCAACAAGGGGACCTGGGTCCAGCCGCACGTCGTGAGCAAGGTGGTCAATCCGGACAATGGCGCACTTTTCTATCAGTCGAAAGCCGGGCAGCGAAGAGTGATCAGCGAGCAGACAGCGCAGATGATGACACGGATACTGGAGCGTGTGGTGACGGATGGAACGGGGCGTCACGCCGTACAGCTTGAGGGCTATACCGTTGCGGGCAAGACCGGAACGCCGCAGAAGCCGGGTAAGTCTGGGTATGGCGCGGGCAAATACATGCCGTCGTTTCTGGGGTATGTGCCGGCGACCGATCCGCATTTCGCGATTGTTGTCATGATTGATGAGCCGTCGAGTGGCGCGTATTACGGTGGGGTGGTTGCGGCGCCGGTATTTTCGCGGATTGCAGAGGCGGCGCTCGGCGATCACGATGTCCTGCCGGACGATCAGAAATATCGGGAGAAGCTCGATCGGCTGGCGGAGCGTTATTCCGGTGGCAAGAAGTCGTCGGGAGAGCGGGTGCTCAGTATGGCAGACGAGCTCTCGGACGGTGATGACGCCAGCGGAGCCAGTTCAGAAGTCAGAGGAGTTGGCCAGGTGATGCAGACCTCGGCGGTGATTCCCGGTGGCCCGGGACCTGTTGGTGAGATAGCCCGATCTGGCCAATCCAGACAATCGGGCCAGACTGTCTCGACAGGTAGTGGG
>JBEIMN010000806.1:0-1432 GCA_040378705.1 Acidobacteriota bacterium | reverse complement strand
GCTCAACCGATACATCTTCCCGGCTGAAGCCCGTAATGTGACCCGGCCATACGTTGTTGCCGGCACGAAGCTTGGCCTGGTCGAGATGATCCGCGGCGGCGTTACCACCTATGCCGACATGTACTATTTTGAGGACGCCGTCGCCGAGGAGACGAAGCGCGCCGGAGTTCGGGGAGTTCTGGGTGAGACGCTGATCGACTTTCCAGTTCCGGATAATAAAACGTGGTTGGAGGCGGTCACGTACAGCGAAAAATATATCCGGCGCTGGAAGGGGGATCCGTTGATTACCCCTGCGCTCGCGCCGCACTCCATCTACACCGTCAGCGGAAAGCACCTCGAAGAGGTTCGGGATCTGGCGGAAAAGCACGATGTGCCGCTTCTGATCCATCTGGCGGAGGCAGGATCAGAGACTGTTTATGCGCGGGAAAATTTTCAGACAAGCCCGACCCGCTACCTCGACCGGCTCGGACTATTGAGCCGGCGGGCGCTGCTTGCGCACACGGTGCATGTCGATGCGGATGATCTTGCTCTGATCGGCCAACGTGACGCGGGCATCGCCCATTGCCCGCAGTCCAATATGAAGCTTGCCTCTGGAACGGCGCCGATTCCGGCGATGCTCAGGTCCGGTCTGCGCGTCGGGCTTGGAACCGATGGCGCGGCATCGAACAATGATCTCAATCTTTGGGAGGAGATCGACACGGCAGCCAAGCTCCATAAACTGGTCAGCGGAGATCCGACAGTAGTTTCCGCCAACGAAGCGCTGGCAATGGCGACAACCGGAGGTGCGCGCTCACTCCATCTCGAGGATCGCATCGGATCACTCGAAGCGGGTAAGCTGGCCGATCTGATCGTCGTTGGAATGAGTGCGCCACATCAGACTCCAATGTATAATCTCACCTCCCATCTCGTCTATGCCACCAAGGCCGGTGATGTCTCCGATGTCATGGTCAATGGAAGATGGTTGATGCGGAACCGACGGCTTGTGACAATTGACGAGCCGCAAGTAATCAGAGAGGCCCGGCGCTACCAGCTGCGTGTCAGCGCGAGTCTCCTGGAAGTAATGAAGGCCCCGGCCGGCAGGTGATGGTAGCGTTCTACCGCTTCACCCGCGCGGCAAAAAACGAGCTATGATTAATCTCTCACCTAAAATAGTATCCGGCTTCTGCCTTTTGGGAACCATCTTCGCGTCCGGTGTGACCGGAGTCATCGGATTTGCACAGACTCCGCCGACCGGACAGACCCGACAGCCTCAGCCGCAACGTGTCGATCAGGCTGCACAGCATGCGGCGCCAGCCCCGCCAGTGATGGCGGCCGCGCAGTTGATTCAGCAGGGAAAAGGGCTCTATCGAGCCGTCCGGCTGAAGGAGGCGCTCGATAAGTTTGTCGAGGCCCTCAGGCTCGAACCGAATCAGGACGAGGCGCTTGGCCTGGC
>JBEIMN010000805.1:0-1433 GCA_040378705.1 Acidobacteriota bacterium | reverse complement strand
CCCCAGGAAGTAGAGAAGATGGTTGAGGAGCCGGCATTCGTTACTGATGTGATGAAGGCTGGGGTTGACCTGAATATAATCGATCGTGATCCGGCCAAAAAGCCGCCGATTGCCTTCTACCACCAGTTGTTGCAGGAGTACTTTGCGGCGCGGTCGTTGGCGGCCAGCCCCGATCCAACCCTCGCTCACGTCGAGTTCGAGGTCGGGAAGGTGACCCCATCCCTCGAGGAGAAGCTGGCCTCGCTGGCCGACAGCGAGCCGCTGCCACTGATCGACCAGACTGGGTGGGAGGAGACGATCCTGATCGCCGCGCCGATGGCCGAGGATCCAAACCGCTTCATCCGTGACCTGATTCCCCACAATCTGCCGTTGGCGGCTCGCTGCGCTGCGTCGCCGGAGCTCTCGATCGATGCCAAATTGAAGCACGAGATACAGAGTCTTCTGAAAGCGCGGACTCAGGATATGCGGGTCGACCTGCGCGCCCGGATTGCCGCCGGGGAGGCGCTCGGCACGATTGGCGATCCGCAATTCATCGACCGGGGAGCCTACCTTCTGCCACCGATGGCGACGATCCCGGCCGGCGACTATCCCATTGGCGATGATAAGAGCCATTACCCACAAGAAAAACCAGCCCATCGGGTCAGCCTTTCTGAGTTTCAGATCGGAGTCTTTCCGGTCACCAATGCCGAGTACAAGAAGTTTATCGATGCGGGCGGCTACCAGGATGAGCGCTGGTGGGACACCGATGAGGCGCGGGCCTGGCGACGGGGTGAGGGCTCGACTGATGGGCAGAAGCAGCAGGCTATGACAGTTAGGGCTTTCGTTGCCGGAAAGACGGATGAGGAACTTCAGCAGATCGGAAGCCAGTTATCTTTTACCTCAGACCAAATTCCGTTCTTTATCCGGATTCGTGACTATTCGGACGCCGAGTTTGAGCAGATGCTCGAAAGGTCGTTCCCGAGCGGCACGATCTACGATCAGCCTTCCGAATGGCAGAACATCAACTTCAACAATCCGCGCCAGCCGGTGGTTGGGATCTCGTGGTTCGAGGCGCGCGCCTACTGCAACTGGTTGACGGCGTGCGCCGGGGCGGAGATGGGCCGGATCTACCGGCTGCCGACCGAGGTCGAGTACGAGGCGGCGGCGCGCGGCCAGGCGGGGCGAGTCTATTGCTACGGCGATGAGTTCGACTCGGCGAAGTGCAACACCTTCGAGAGCCACATTCGGCGGACGACCCCGGTGGGGATCTTCGACAATGCGACACCCGAGGGCGCCTATGACCTGACCGGCAATGTCTGGTTGTGGACGCTCTCGATCTTCGACCAGGATCGATTCCCCTATCCATACGTCGTCGGTGACGATCGCGAGGATACCCACGCCACTGGCGTGCGCCGGCCCTTGCGGGGCGGGTCGTGGCTCGACACTAGAGTTCT
>JBEIMN010000804.1:0-1466 GCA_040378705.1 Acidobacteriota bacterium | reverse complement strand
CCATCGATCGGCAGCCAGATCTCGGCGCGATAGACTCCGGTTTCCGTCACGGTCAGATCGGCGCCGTGCCCGTTTGTCTCCGCGATGATCGTTCCGTTGCGCAGAATGCGGATCGTTCCGGGCAGCGGCGCCCCGAGGCGCAGCCGCAGGCCATCGCCGATTGCAATCCGGTCGCCCATGATTCCGACCCGGCGTCCCTTCTGTTCAGCGATGAAGGCGAATCCGGTCGGATCACCAAGCCAGTCGTGCGCGACGTAGGCGTGGCCGGCGCGGAGAGCCTTGCGTACCGCTGCTTCACGGCGCGCTGGCAGGAGTATGTGCGTCGTGACGAACTGGAGGCTGCTCTCGTAGGGATCGAGATCGACGCGTGCGATCAGGTCGCCGGGGCGATGGCCTTCAAGCATTGGGGCGATGCCAGGCATCTGGCCAGTCGTGACACGGCGTGGCGGATCGCCGATGATGCTGATCTCGATGGTGTCGGCGGCGACGGCGCGCACCTCATATACCTGGTTGTGGTGGCAGTCGTTGGCGGCGACACCGGTCAGCGGACGTTCCATCAGGTCGCGATCCCACTTTGCCATAACGGGCGCGAGATAGTCCTGGAGCGCCCCAAAGACCTCAAGCGGATATGCGGCGAGCAGTGAGTTGAGCAGCCTGAGTCGGTCGGGATTGGTGAGGGCGCTGCGGAGCCATCCGATAAATTCGAACTCGTCCTTCATGTCCGGGTGGTTGTTGTATATTTCGAGACCATCGAGCCCGGCCGTCGACCAGTCCGCCTTCTCCTCGACGTGGGAGAGGAAGATGCTGCCTCCATCGGCGGTGATCATCTTCACGTACTCCTCGCGGCTCTTCTGGTCCTTCCGCAGGTAGTGATCGATTACTGAGCGTGTCGGGTAGTTGAGGAATCCCTCGCCCTCGGAACCGGGGATGAAGAGCACCCCATCGCGCAGGCCGCGCCAACTGTCGGTGACGAAGTCGCGCGGTGGTCGGACGTGATCGGTGAGCATGACGATGCCGACGCCGGTCCGTTTTGCCGCGGCGAGCAGCTCCTCGCGGGTTCCGCCAGTGTGTGCGGAGTCTTCGGCGTGGGCGTGTAGGATCGCGCGGTGGTCAGTAAGTCCGTGCCGCAGCGTGACCGGACGACGCGACCGGCGCAGTGCTTCGCGTGCCGCGGCGACGGCCTTCAACCGCTCCGGCGCGAGCCGTTCGATCGTTCGGTATTGTCGACCCGGACTCAGCTTCGGGGGGATCGCGGCGGCGGTCAGCGATGAACAGATAAGTGTTACGGCGATGGCGAGTGCTCTCATCGGGCTCCTTGTCGAATATTCGGGTGCGGGTCAGTTTACGATTCAACTATGATTCAAGTTCGTGCATAATGCCGCCCAGTCAGCGGAGAACAAGATTACTCCGAATCCGTACTAAAACTGAAGAAAAACTGAATAGCAATAGATCAGGAGCAGACAATG
>JBEIMN010000803.1:0-1474 GCA_040378705.1 Acidobacteriota bacterium | reverse complement strand
GCCGGAGCTGGAGCTGGTCAACCCCGACCTCAACGAAGACATCTACCGCCTGATTGAGGACGCTGACCTCGACGCCGACCAGGAGGAGAAGCTCGAGCAGGTGCTGGGGCGGCAATACCACCTCATCACCCGCGACGACCGGCTGGAGACAGTGGCGCAGGACATCGTGCGGCACTTCCTGGGGCGCGGCTTCGTGGGCAAGGCGATGGTGGTGTCGATCGACAAGGCCACGACGCTCCGGGTGCACGACAAGGTCAGGAAGCACTGGGCGGCCGAGGCGGCGCGTGTGCATAAGGAGCTGCTCCGTTATGACCTGACGAGGGCCGATCAGGAAGCGCTGCGACAGCGGCTGGAGGTATTGACCACGACCGATATGGCCGTGATCGTCTCGCCGGGACAGAATGAGATCGAGCAGATGAAGAAGCTGGGTCTCGACATCGAGCCGCACCGCAAGCGCATGAACGAATCACAGCCGGGGCTGGATGAGAAGTTCAAGGACACGACCGACCCGCTGCGGCTGGTCTTCGTCTGCGCGATGTGGCTGACCGGCTTTGACGCGCCGAGCTGCTCGACGGTCTACCTCGACAAGCCGATGCGCAACCATACGTTGATGCAGACGATTGCGCGCGCCAACCGCGTCTTTCCTGGTAAGCACAGCGGCGTGATCGTTGATTATGCCAATGTCTTCGCCTCGCTGGAGAAGGCGCTCGCCATCTATGGTGCGGGCAAAGGGGGGACGAATCCGGTCAGGGAGAAGGCACAGCTTGTCACCGCGCTCAATGACGCTGTCAGGGAGGCCACGGCATTCTGTGCCGCTCACGGAGTCGATCTGGCGGCGATGGAGGCCTTGCCGCAGGGTGGGATGGAGCGACTGGCCTTTATTGAGAATGCCATCGACGCCTTGATCGGCCCGGATACAGTGCGACGCGATTTCTTCGGCCACGAGAAGTTTGTCGGCACGCTCTACCGTGCGGTTAAGCCGGACCCGGCGGCGATCGAGTTCACGGTTCGAGTCGCGGGGATATCGATGCTGGCGGCTGTAATCCGCGCCAAGCTCAGCCCGTATCCACCGGACATCGCGACCATTCTCAATCAGATCTCCGGGCTGCTCGACGAGTCGATCATTGGTCAGACGATCCGTGAGGATGGCCCTGCGGCGATCGATCTTTCGAAGATCAATTTCGAGGCGCTGGCGCAGCGCTTCAAGGAGTCACAGCACAAGAACACCGATCTCGAAGCGTTGAAGTCGGCCATTGCCGCCAGGCTCGAAAAGATGGTGCGCCTGAACCGCACGAGGGCCGATTTCGCAGAGAAGTTCGAGGCGTTGATCGAAAGCTACAACAACGGCAGCCGCAGCATCGAGCAGCTCTTCGAGGAGCTGCTGAAACTCTCGAACAGCCTCGATGACGAAGAGGAGCGCCACGTCCGCGAAAACCTGACTGAAGAAGAACTGGTCATCTTCGACATCCTCACG
>JBEIMN010000802.1:0-1475 GCA_040378705.1 Acidobacteriota bacterium | reverse complement strand
GGTGGGGGGCTCGTTAAAAAGAGTTCAGCTGGTACTCAAAACAGCTTACCTCGCAATGCGGCATCACGAGATCCAATTGTGCTCAGTGCCGGGGCGTCAGAGAGTTATCTTAAATTTCTCAAAACTTTTCAAAACTTCTCAAAATTTCTCGAAATCTCTCAAACAGTGGGTTGTGCCTGCCTGCACTCTCAAACGAAAATTGCCACGCTCCAAAAAGACTCTGGCAAGACTCTGACGCGGCTCCAACGGGACTCAGACAAGTACATGACTGGCACTGCAATGATCCTGAACAAATTGGCTGAAAATATGACCGAAACTTGACAATAACAGAACTTAATGTTTGATACAACAAAATAATCCAGCCCCAAAAGAATCCTGAAACCAGTCCATTTCAAAACAGAAAGCCATGCGGGATAACGGGCAAAATTGGCCTTCAGTCGGGCTGTTACGTTATACTTCGGGTTCTCGAACGTTTAGTAATTCTGGCCTGACGAGGGTAAATAGTCGCAAGTGTGATGAGGTGAACTGAAAGGAAAAGAAGGATGACGATGAGATCGGGTAATGGAAGACTGGCACGCCGCGTGGTGCTGATAGCATTTATCGCATTTATGGGCTTGATGCCAACGACGTCGAGCGAGGGCGCCGGTTCAGGCTCGAACTGGGCGCAATGGCGTGGGCCGGAGAGTCAGGGAGTCTCGACCGAGCAGGGGCTTCCATCCGCCTGGGACGAAAAGACCAACATCCGCTGGAAGGCGGCGCTGCCTGGGCGAGGATTTTCGCAACCGATCATCTGGGGCAACCGGATCTTCCTGACGAGCGATGTCGAGGGCGGCGCGGAGCCGAGCGGTTACAAACCTCCGCGGCGCATCATCGACGGACAGGAGTTCGTTCATCCGGACTGGTCCGGCGCCGATAAGATCCACACCTTCAAGACACTCTGCCTCGACCGCGACTCCGGTAAGATCGTCTGGGAGCAGACCTCGTATGAGGGCAAGGTCTACGACTATCGCCACAAACGCGGCAACTACGCTGCCCCGTCACCGGTCACGGATGGAAAGCTGGTCTACACCTACTTCGGCTCTGAGGGAGTCTACTGCTACGATTTCAAGGGGCGACTACTCTGGAAGAGGTCACTCGGCAACATCGGCACGATCGGAATGGGCGTCGGCACGTCACCCGTCATCCACGAGAATCTGTTGATCATCCTCGCCGACCAGGAGTTTGACGAGACAGATTCATTCATGGTCGCGCTCGACCGGAAGACCGGGCGCGAGGTCTGGCGGGTCAAACGACCGGTTCAGGCAAGCTGGGCAACCCCGGTCATTGTCCGCACACCGGAGCGTGTCGAACTGGTGACGAGTGGAAACGAATGGGTGATCGCGTACGATCCGGCAACCGGAAAAGAGTACTGGCGGGCGACTGGAGTGAAGAGCCATGCGATTGCGACGCCACTGGTCGGCCACGGTCTGGTCATC
>JBEIMN010000801.1:0-1476 GCA_040378705.1 Acidobacteriota bacterium | reverse complement strand
TCGAGGCCTTGAAGGATGTGAGCGTCTTGCCGCTGCCGGTGGTGTGCCAGATGAAGCCGTTGCCGTTGTCCTCCTCGATACACTTCACCATATGCTGCACGGCATAGACCTGATAAGGCCGCATAATCATGAGCTTCTGCTCGCCGGCGAGCACCACCAAGTAGCGGCTGATGGTCCGGCCAAGGTCGCACTTCTTCATGAACTGCTCGGCAAACTCGTCGAGGTGCGTGATCTTGCGGTTGGCTTCGTCCGCGAACTCATAGACGGGCAGAAACCGTTCCTCGGCATGGAAGGCGAAGTGGTTTTTGTGGTTGTTTGTAAAGTAGAAGGTTTGATTGAGATTACTGCCGATGAAGAGCTGCGTGAAGCAGAGCAGCGTTTTGGTGTAACCATTGCCGGGATCGTTCTTGTATTCGACGATCTGCTCCATCGCCTTACGCGGAGAGACGCTGAGAGTCTTCAGCTCGATCTGCACGCAGGGGACGCCGTTGATGAGCAGGATGACATCATAGCGATGGTGGCTGTTGTCGGTGTTGATGCAGAGCTGGTTGATGACCTCGAAGTGGTTTTTGCACCAGTCCCTGATATTGACCAGCGTGAAGTTCAACGGCGTGCCGTCGTCGCGAGTAAAGGAGTTCATGCTGCGGAGGGTCTTCGAGGCGGTGAAGACATCCGGCGTGATGATCCCGTCGAGCAGGCGTGCAAACTCGGCATCCGTGAGGCTGACGCGGTTGAGTGCCTCAAATTTTTCGCGGAAATTCTTCTCCAACCCGGCGCGGTTAGTGATATCCGGGCGGTATTCGTATTTGAGCCCCGTCAGTTTGTTGATTAAGCTTTGTTCGATCTGTGATTCAATCATTGATCAGTGGCTGGCTGGCCCCTCACTTCAGATTGAGAACTACCGCATACTACATGCGGATAGCCTCAATGCCCATCGCGGCAAAATTTAAGACTAAAATCCGGACCAGATCCCTTGTCAATGGGGGCTCGCAGGGGGCAGAGGGAGTTGGCCAGGCTGTTTGGTCAATGTCGGGTGCTCCTCGCTGACCCGACGTTGACCATTTGAGATTATAGTATAGATTTGATTATGGTGGTGGTAGAAATTGTGCAAACCTTGAGACTTGCAGAATTTTTTGGGTCATCACTCCGCGCGGGAGGTACCTTGGGGGAGACTCCAGATTGTGCATACATTTCGACACCGAGACAGACTGGCCCCCCTGGGCAAAGCGCAATGGCGGTACCGTGGGGAGTCAACTGAAGGGTTAGTCGTCAGATATTTCCGTACCATCGGCCCAGATCTTGACTGTCTGAAGGCGAGTAAGGCTTGTCAAGTTTGATGATCTGCCAGTGACTACCCGGGGAAAAGATGATGTATGCTGGGACTCTTGGCGCGACCTCGCGAATGATCAGATTAACACCGGTTGTTGAGTCGCGCAGGAGCCAGCGATTCAAGTACTGGAATGATGGCATGTCCGG
>JBEIMN010000800.1:0-1482 GCA_040378705.1 Acidobacteriota bacterium | reverse complement strand
GATCCTGCGGGAAATTCGAATCCATAAAGTTTCTTCGATGATATACGTTTCGCGGGGTTGAGGATAGATAAAAGAGATAGGGAATTCACGCCGGTTACGCTCAACCGGATCAGCGGCGATCGCTTGCAGCCGGGGAGGTCGCCAGTCTGTGGTCATTGTCACGGCAAACTTGGAGGGGTAATGAGTGGCTCGCCTTTAGAGTCAGCGGGCAATGTTCCGCTGAAGATAACCGACGACAATTTCCAGTCGCTCGTCGAGGGTTCAGGTCGGCCGGTCTTCGTCGACTTCTGGGCTGGCTGGTGCGGACCGTGTCTGATGATCGGTCCCTTCATCGAGGAGTTGGCGGCAGATCTGGCCGGGCGGGTCGAGGTCGGCAAGCTGAACGTCGATGAGAATCCACGGACGGCGGCGATGTTCGGTGTCCGGAGTATCCCGACCATGATCATCTTCGATCAGGGGCGCGAGGTTGGGCGAATAACCGGAGCCATCCCGAAAGAGGCCATGGTCGAAAAGCTCCGCTCGCTCGGTCTTCTCTGAACCGGTCGTGGCCCCGATCATCGTGGCCCGATGACGGCTATTCCTGGATCAGGAGCGGGTCTTCGCGGCCTTCGAGCGCGGCGTGGAGTGTGTGCCAGGAGAGGCTGGCGCACTTGACGCGCGCCGGGAACTCGCGGACTCCGGCGAGGATTGTCAGTCGACCAAGGTGGTTCTCGCCGATCTCCGGATCCATCTCACCCCTGACCATGCGGTGAAATTCGTGGAAGATGGTCTCGGCCTCGGCGAGGGTCTTTCCCTTGACGGCCATGGTCATCATCGAGGCCGAGGCCTTTGAGATCGCGCAACCGCTCCCCTGGAACGAGATGTCCCTGATCACGTCGCCATCCATTTCGAGGTAAACTGTCAGCTCGTCGCCGCAGAGCGGGTTATGGCCCATCTGCTGGCGATTGGCGGTCTCCAGAACCTTGAAGTTCCGTGGCTTGCGGTTATGGTCAAGAATGACCTGCTGGTAAAGTTCGTTCGTTTCGGACATCGAATTCTCAGATCTCAAAAACCTTTTTCACTTTTTCGATCGCGTTGACGAGCTGGTCGACCTCCGACTTCGTATTGTAGAAAGCGAAGGAGGCACGAGTGGTCGCCGGAACGCCAAAGAACTTCATCGCCGGTTGTGCGCAATGATGACCGGCGCGGACTGCGACCCCCTCCTGATCGAGGATCGTTCCGACATCGTGTGGGTGAACCTCGTCGAAGACGAAGGAGAGAACACCGGCCTTTGCTGCAGCGGTTCCGATTAGTCGGAGACCTTCGATCGCGCTGACGCGTTCAGTCGCATAGTCGAGCAGCTCTTTTTCGTAGGCGGCAATTCGATCGAGTCTGATCCGGTTGAGATAGTCGATCGCCGCACCGAGGCCAATTACTCCGGCGATGTCCGGGGTGCCGGCTTCGAATTTATAGGGCAGGGAATTGAAGGTCGTCTTCTCGAAG
>JBEIMN010000799.1:0-1485 GCA_040378705.1 Acidobacteriota bacterium | reverse complement strand
GTCGTCATCAACAAGATCGACCGCCAGGATGCGCGCCCGGACGAGGTGATCAGCGAAGTCTATGACCTCTTCATCGATCTCGACGCAACCGACGAACAGATCGACTTTCCGATCCTTTACGCCATCTCCCGCGATGGAATCGCCAAGCACTCGTTCTCGGGAGAGGGCGTCGATCTGCGCCCGCTCTTCGATCAGATCCTGAAGACGATCCCGGCCCCGGTCGCCAATCCGGAAGCTCCACTCCAGGTGCTGGTCGCCAACCTCGACTACAGTGAATACGTCGGCCGACTCGCGATCGGCCGGGTCTTCAATGGAACCGTCTCCGTCGGTGATCAGGTCAGCGTCTGCCAGCACGACGGAAAGCTCACGAAGACGAAGATCACACAGCTCTACACCTTTGAGGGTCTGAAGCAGGTCCCGATCGAGGTCGCCCCGGCTGGAGACATCATTGCCCTCGCCGGCATCGAGGGAATCAACATCGGCGACACGATCACCTCGGCGACCGATCCGCGTCCGCTGCCCAGGATCGTCGTTGACGAGCCAACGATCTCGATGATCTTCGGGGTCAATACCTCGCCGTTTGCCGGCAAGGACGGTCAGCACGTCACGTCACGCAAGCTGCGTGAACGGCTCGATAAGGAGCTGCTCTCAAACGTCGCCATTCGTGTCGAGAGTACTGAATCACCCGACAGCTTCCGGGTCTCCGGGCGTGGCGAACTCCAGCTCTCGATCCTCATCGAACAGATGCGACGTGAGGGCTTTGAGCTGCAGGTCGCGCGACCCCAGGTCGTCACCCAGCGGATCGATGAACAGCTCTGCGAGCCGATCGAGCTGGCGGTAATCGATGTCCCGGACCAGTTCATCGGCGTCGTCACCGAAGCCATGGGCCGGCGAAAAGGGACAATGGCGAAGATGATCAACCACGGCCACGGACGTGTCCGCATGGAGTTCGAAATCCCCTCGCGCGGACTGATCGGATTCCGCAATGAATTCCTGACCGAGACCAAGGGCACCGGACTTCTCAACACCATCTTCCTTCGCTGGGGCAAATGGCAGGGCGAGATGACCGGACGCGGCTCCGGCAGCCTCGTCTCCGACCGGAGTGGTGATGCCACCGGCTATGCTATCTTCAATCTCCAGGAACGTGGCGAACTCTTCATCAAACCGACAGTTCAGGTCTATGAGGGAATGATCGTCGGCGAAAACTCCCGTGACGCAGATCTCGACGTCAATATCGTTCGTGAAAAGAAACTGACCAACATGCGTGCATCCAGTGCCGACGAGGCACTCCGACTCGTTCCCGTCCGCGAGATGACTCTCGAACAGGCGATCGAGTACATTGCCGATGACGAACTGGTCGAGGTGACGCCAAAGGCGATTCGAATGAGGAAGAAGGTCCTTGCCGCCAACATGCGGCCAAAGTCGAGGAAGGAATAGTTTCCCAACAGGTAGAGATAAATGAAAAGAGGCCAGATATCTGGCCTC
>JBEIMN010000798.1:0-1485 GCA_040378705.1 Acidobacteriota bacterium | reverse complement strand
GCCGGTTGGGCAGGGGCTGGTGTGGCAGGGGCTGGTTGAGCCGGAATTGGGCTTTGCGCCACGGCCGACCTGAATACCTCCGGCAGGACCACCCCTGCCGCTGGCAGCAGCCTGACAAAGTTGCGGCGATCGAGTTGCGCCATCGACTTCACGCTAAATTTCGATTTTTTCATAACATCTTCCCGTGGGGGTTACTGCTTGCCTGACTCTGATAGAATCAAGTATTGTTCAGGTTTGCGCATGGGAATAGCACCGGAGAGGTGCCAACCTCAAATTGAGTCCGTCGCGAACTCCTGCCCAGCGAGCCGCAGACATTGCCTTGCATTGGCAGCTTCCGGACTCCAGTCAAGGAGAGACGATTGAAACGCACGCTTCTGATTATTATTCTCACCAGTCTGCTGGCGGCCACGGTTGTGGCGCAGTCCAGCACTGCCGCGAAGGTGTCGAAGGCCCCGGCGGCGACCACTGCAAAAACCGCAGCGAAAGCCCCGGCAAATGGGACTCCACGCCGCCCGGCAACCCCGGCTGAACAGATCCAGCAGCTCGAACAGAAATGGTTCACCGGCATAATCAGGAATGACAGCAATACAGTCACCAGCCTGCTTGCCGACGACTTTGTAATCATCGATCACGATGGAAAGCCGGTTTCGCGGGCAGAGTTTATCACACGCCTCACCGAAAACCGACTCGTTCTCGGGTCAATTAAGACTGCTGAGTCGAAGGTCCGCCTTTACGGTACGACCGCGATCAACCAGACCCGCGCAACCTTCCTTCGTGACGGCAATCCCATTGGTGAGGCGGCTCTGACAGAGGTCTGGGTCAAAGTCCGTGGAGCGTGGAAGCTCGCTTCCGTCAACTCGCTGCCGACACTCGCAAGCGGGGAGATGCGAAGTCCGAACCTGTTGATTGGCAGCCGCGAAATCGTGACCAGTTCCGGTCTTCGCTATGAGGACATCACCCCGGGATCAGGCGCCTCGCCCAAACCCGGCCAGACCGTCATCGTTCACTATGTCGGCACCCTCCTCAACGGCAATAAGTTCGACAGTTCGCGCGATCGCAACCGTCCCTTCGAGTTTGAGATTGGCGAGGGGCGGGTCATCAGGGGCTGGGATGAGGGCGTGATGTCGATGAAGATGAATGGCAAGCGGAAGCTGATCATCCCTCCGCACCTCGGCTATGGCTCACGCGATATGGGCGTGATTCCACCCAACTCGACCCTCGTCTTCGAGGTCGAACTGCTTGGCGTAAAGTAGGGGAAGTGATCAATGAAAGCCAGGAATCCAGTCACAGTCGGGCTCATCCAGATGAGTTGCGGCGAGGACCCGGGTGAGAATCTGTCAAAGCTTCTCACCCGGATCGATGAGGCCGCCGATCGCGGGGCCCAGATCGTCAGCACACAGGAACTTTTTCGATCGCGCTACTTTTGTCAGACGGAGGATCACGCCAACTTCGATCTGGCGGAGTCGATCCCCGGGCCGAGCACAG
>JBEIMN010000797.1:0-1489 GCA_040378705.1 Acidobacteriota bacterium | reverse complement strand
TTCGAGTACTGCACCGGCGTTGAAGCTGAGTTCAACGCCGGCGCGGTCGGGATGTGCGAGGCGAAGGTTGCCGCTTGCCAGGCTGTTATTGCTGACTTCGAAGGTTCCGGAACAGTCAGTCCTGGTGTAGGGCAGGCGGTGGAGCGAGCTCCCGCCGCCGTTGAAGATCGCCTCGACGCTGATGCCACTCCGCCGTTCCTGGCAGGAGAACTCCCACGCCATCGATGCGCGGTCACGTGCCGCCGTCCTGAAACCTTTCAGCCGATAGAGTCTCCCTTCGTGCCAGAGAAGTCCACGTCGGAAATAGAGCCAGGGCGCAATCTCATACTCGAGGGCCTCGAAGGATGTCAGTGTCCCACGCTCATCGCGATGGAGTCCGTGCGCCCACGTCCAGAGGTGGCGATGCCGAAACCCGCAGTTATGGCCTTGCAATCCGTACCCCAGCGGTCGCCCGGCAACCTGCGGTCCGGTGATCTGCTTACCATCGACGAGGATCTCACCCTCGAAGACCGCATCGGTGTGCGGAGTCCGCGAAAATCCGATCCACCCGACATTGCTCATGACGAAGCCGGCCGATGATCGATAACGCAGATCCCACTCGACCGTCCGTCCATTTGCCGTCACTCGTCCGCGGCAGGAGTCTTGCGTGATTCGGTTCAGTCCGTGTTCGAAGTGGAGCGGTGTGCCCGGGTGGCTCAGTGACAGATCGGAAAGTGTGAAGCCCTCAATATAGCTCTCCGGCGTCCCGCCGGCGGGAAACCAGGTCGCCCAGACCTGAATCGGACTTGTGCCGAGTCCCGGGCAACCACCGGCATTTCCCCCTCGCTGATTACCAGGGTTGGTCATCAGGTAGCGGAACCACCACGCTCCACTCCCGTCCGCGAGCGCCAGCTTCAGGAACCATACCTCGTAGCGGCGACGCGTCCCAAGGCTGGTATAGACCTGGTTCAGCTTCTCATTCTCCATTTGCGACTCCATAGTAATCGTCGATCGGTCGCGAAACGATCTCCTGAACCCGCCGACGAAGCCCCTCGATATCGTCCCTGGTCAGTCCGGTCGTCTCGATCTGCTCGTGCATATGGACGATGATCCGGGAAGGGAAGAGCTTCCAGTCACCCTTGCGGCTGAACTCATATGCGCCGACGATACTCATTGGCGCAATCGGATAACCGAATTGGATCGCCATCCGAAAGACACCCGGATTGAAGTGTCCGACAAAGCCATCGAGCGTCCGTGACCCCTCTGCAAAGACAATCAGGCTGACTCCGCGATCGAGCGCCGCTCTTGTCATCCGCATCATCTGCTTGTAACTGCTCAGATTGCCCTCCGGCGGCACCGGTACATTTCCAAACCGCTTCATCATCCACCCGTAGGCCGGGATTTTGAAGTGCGATTCATGCTCGAGTCCGCGCACAAACTGTGGAATCGCCGAGTAGATGATGAAAGCATCCCACAGATCGATATGATTGCTGACAAAGAAGCCGGTCCT
>JBEIMN010000796.1:0-1492 GCA_040378705.1 Acidobacteriota bacterium | reverse complement strand
GGCAGGTTCTCGACCTTCACGACCGGCTGCGGGCGCGGCTCGGCGGCGAGACGGCGATTATGATCGACGCGCTCTGGAGGCTCGATGCACCGGCGGCCGTCCGGTTCGGCCGTCAGCTCGATGACCGATGCGTCGGCTGGTTTGAAGCACCACTGAAACCGGAGGATGTCGCCGGGCACGCCCGGCTCGCCAGCGTGATCGACACTCCGATCGCGATCGGTGAATGCTGGCGAACCCGCTGGGAGATGCGACCCTTCTTTGACGCTGGCGGCGTCGAGATCTATCAGCCAGATATTGGTCGCAGCGGCATTACGGAAGGCATGAAGCTCTGCGCCCTTGCTGAGCTTCACAACGTCGAGGTCGCTTTTCACATCAGCATCGGACTCGGCGTCCAGATCGCCGCCGCGCTGCACGTCGCCGCCTCCATCCCAAACCTCAGAGTCGTCGAATTCAATCCCCAGGTCAGTAATGTCGCCAGTCGTCTGCTGAAGGGAGAACTACCCATTGGAGCGGGCTCCCTTGGCCTTCCCAGCGGACCCGGACTTGGTATCGAAATCGACGAAGAAGCACTCGAACCACTAATCACTTCACGATCAGGAGCTCTGCCGGAATGAACAGTCATCAGGGAATCTATCCCATCGCCCTCACCACCTTCGACCAGCATTACGAGATCGACGAAAGGAGCCAGCTCGCGCTGATCAACCATCTGCTCGATTGTGGCGTCCACGGCATCGCCATCTTTGGCAATGCCAGTGAAGGTTACACCCTGAGCGAAAGCGAGAAGTCACGGCTCATGCCGCTCATCATCCGTGAAGTCGCCGGTCGCGTTCCGGTCTTCGTTTCGACCGGGCATACCGGCACTCACGTCGCTGTTCAGCTCTCTAAGGCCGCTGAGGAGGCCGGCGCCGACGGTCTGATGATCCTCCCGCCATATTTTCTCAAGCCCTCGCCGGAAGATCTCTTCGGCTACTATCAGGCGATCTCGAATGCCGTCTCAATCCCGATCATGATCCAGGATGCTCCGCTCCTGACCGGAGTCAATATTGGCGCCGCTCAGATGGCCCGACTGGCGAGGGAGTGCGCGAATGTCCGACTGACCAAGGTCGAGGCGCCACCAACTGCGACCAAGGTGACCGAAGTCAGAAACGCCTGCGGCGATTCGCTCGTCATCTTCGGCGGACTGAATGGTCAGTTCTTTCCCGAAGAGCTCAATCGTGGCGCTCGCGGAACCATGCCCGGCAGCGATATGATGCCGATGTTTGTCGAGTTCTGGAACCTTTACGAAGCCGGCCGGCTCGCGGAGGCACGCGCCTTGTTCAATCGCCATCTTTCGCTGATCCGCTTTGAACTGCAGCCGGGGCTCGGCGTCTCGGCCATGAAGCACAATCTCAAGTCGCTCGGTGTCATCAGTCAGACGACTGTTCGCCCGCCGACACGTTCGCTCGACCCGCTTGCCATCGAGGAGCTTCAGCAGATCGTCAGCGATTTGTCG
>JBEIMN010000795.1:0-1493 GCA_040378705.1 Acidobacteriota bacterium | reverse complement strand
GTTCGATGGATGATGCGCTGCGGGCGGTCGAGGCGGAACTGAAGCAGATGCCGGAGATCAGCCTGATCCTTGGCTCCGCCGGCAGTTTCTTCTCCGGATCGGTCAACAGCGCGAACGTCTTCATCAAGCTTCCACCGCACGAAGAGCGGACGCTCAACGTGGCGAAGTTCTGGAAGGGGCTGAAGCGTGGTGAGCCACTCGCGGTCTTCAAGGGAAACTATAGCGCGCGTGATGTCCAGCAGAAGATCCGGCAGCGGCTCCGTAAGTTTACACACCTGCGACCGAATGTCCGCAATCCGCAGACGATCAACCTTGGCAGTGGAAGCGGCTTCTCGGACATCGACTTTGCTCTCCGCGGACCTGATCTGAACGAACTGGTGAAGTATGCCGAGCAGTTGCGACTTAAGGCGCCGCAGATTGGCCTTGTCGACGCGGATGTGACACTCAAGCTCGACAAGCCGGAGTTGCGTGTCGAGATCGACCGCGCGCGGGCAGCCGACCTTGGCGTCGATTCGACCGATATTGCGACGGCGCTGCGGCTGATGGTCGGTGGTGATGAGCGAGTCTCGCGATTTCGCGATGAGCAGATGAACGAGGATTACGATGTCCAGATTCGGCTCAAACGTGATGATCGAAGCGATTCGCTAAAGATTGCGCGGCTCTTCGTACCGTCGACCAAGGTTGGGCTGGTCCAGCTCGACAATGTCGTCACCCTTCGGCAGTCGAATGCCTCGTCGCGTATCGACCGGCTCGATCGGCAGCGGCAGGTCTCTCTCCGCGCCGGCGTCGGACCTGGTTATGCACTCTCCGATCGTGTTGAGGCGATCCGTGCCGAGGTCGCCAAACTCAACATGCCAGCCGGGTATACGAGTGCAGTCTCTGGGCGTGCGCGCGAACTGGAGCGGACCTTCGGCGAATTCATTCTCGCCTTTCTGCTCTCGATCGCCTTTATGTATATGATTCTGGCCTCGCAGTTCGAGAGCGTTATCCACCCGGTGACGATTCTGCTCAGCCTGCCGCTGGCCATCCCCTTTGCGCTGCTCTCGCTCTGGCTGATGGATGAGACGCTCAATCTCTATTCGGCACTTGGGGTGCTGGTCCTGTTCGGGGTAGTCAAGAAGAACTCGATCCTCCAGATCGATCATATGAACGGTCTGCGGGCGAAGGGGATAGAACGCTACGAAGCGATCATCCAGGCCAACCGCGACCGGCTGCGGCCAATCCTGATGACGACGATGGCCCTTGTCGCGGGCATGCTGCCGCTGGCACTTGGCACCGGTCCTGGCGCCGAGGAGCGCCATTCGATCGCGATCGTTGTCATTGGCGGTCAGACGCTCTCGCTGCTCCTGACGCTGCTTGTGACGCCGGTCGCCTACCTGATCTTCGATGATCTCGCGGCGAAATTCCGGCGGAAGCTCCCGGTCGGCAAGGTTCCGCAACCGATCGAGGCCGGCGACTGACACGGAGCGTGAAGCGGGAGGCTGGAAATCACC
>JBEIMN010000794.1:0-1494 GCA_040378705.1 Acidobacteriota bacterium | reverse complement strand
GCCCCTTTCAACCGCTATCAGACGATCGATGTCCTGCGGGCACTGGCCGCCAGTGGGCGTGGCGGTGAGATCGCCATCTACACTGGAAATGACGACAACATCGTCGCCGACCTTTTGACAGAGTTCCGCTTCGGCGCCGAGCGGCTTCGCTTTGCCGGCGGGCTGCTCGGCCACTGGGCAGTCTGGACGCGGAGGGCGGTCGAGCTGATTGATGCGATCCGTGAAGGGGTTACGACAGCAGAGTTGCTCGCCCGCTCGGCGGAGACGACCGATGCCAACGCGGCGCTCTTCGACGCCGCCAATGGCTTTGCCGGCTGCATTGCCGGACTCCACGAAATACTACGGCGGCAGGGGTTGCTCGCCGGCCGGTGGTGCCTCGATCCGGCAGAGGATCTCTCCCCAGGCCAGATGGAGGAGATCGATCGCGTCATTCGCGACTATCCGAACCTCGTCGATGACGACTTCGTCGCCAGCAACCTCGATCGATGGCGACGCTGAAGGATCACACCTACTCAGCCTCCCAGCCAGGGCTTTTGCAAAGTCACGCCAATCGCCGTGCAATGTCGACAATGATCCTCGCGAAAGATTGCACCGAGCGCCCAATGAATAGTCGAGGGCACGCCAACCCTGGCAGCCTGTGGGCAGGAGAGTTTGAATCAGAGACAGTCGGGCCGGAGGCCCGCGCACCCGGGGAGCCCAACTCTTAAAACGCAATCGCCCCGGGTGAAAAAGGGACTTTGCAAAAGCCCTGGCTTTTCATCCTTCCCCCCGACTTCCCAATTTACCGCATATGTATATAATCCGAGCGTACTACTATTTTCCAACTAACTGTTGCTGATAACTGGAAGAAGGGATTCGTAAATGGCAATGACATTCAAGAAGGTAGCCCTCGCCTATTCCGGTGGGCTCGACACATCGATCATCATTCCGTGGCTGAAAGAGAACTATAACTGTGAAGTGGTCGCGATAGCCGCCGACATCGGCCAGAAGGAAGAGCTGGAGGGATTGCGCGAGAAGGCGATTGCGACCGGGGCAGCGGAGATTTATATCGAGGATCTGCGCCATGAGTTCGTGGTCGACTACATCTTCCCGACGATCCGCGCTGGTGCAGTCTATGAGCACAAGTACCTCCTCGGCACCTCCTTCGCACGCCCGGTGATTGCAAAGAAGCAGGTCGAGATCGCGAAGCAGACGGGTTGCGATGCCCTCTCGCACGGCTGCACGGGCAAGGGGAACGACCAGGTCCGCTTTGAACTGACGTTCAAGGCGCTTGCACCGGAGCTGCCGGTGATTGCGCCCTGGCGCGAGTGGGATATAGTCTCGCGTGAGGATGCGATCGACTATGCTAATGAGCGGCAGATTCCGATCACGGCGAGCCGCGAAAAGATCTACAGTCACGACCGCAACATCTGGCATCTCTCCCACGAGGGTGGAATTCTGGAAGATCCGGCGAGTGAACCGGAGGAGTCGATGTTCGAGCTCTCTGTTTCACCG
>JBEIMN010000793.1:0-1504 GCA_040378705.1 Acidobacteriota bacterium | reverse complement strand
GCTGGCAAGGCTGCGGCTGGCAAGGGCAAGGGCAAGGCTGCCCCCCGGAAGAGACGCTAGGTGTCCTCCAAATCCTCAAAAAACGATCCTCACCCTGTCGCATCGGGTGCTGCAGATCGCGGTGAAGTGAAGAAAGCCAGCTCCTCGAACGAGGCTGGCTTTCTTCGCTCATTGCGGCAGATACTCAACAATGTCATCCCAGCGGGACGATCTCCCCGGTCAGCCAATACAGCCGGTGATACCAGTGGAGATCTGGCCGGAATCGACAGCCTTCTCCAGCGCCTCGAGCGGGAGATCGGGTATCGCTTCAACGACCGACAGTTGCTGCGCCGGGCGCTGACTCACCGCTCCTACGCCAACGAACAACCCGCCCCACGCCCACTGCATAACGAAGCCTTCGAGTTTCTCGGTGACGCGATTCTCGAGTTCCTGATCAGTACCTGGCTGCTCGAACTTCACCCGACGCTCAGCGAGGGCCATCTCTCGAAGATGCGCGCCTACGCCGTCAGCGCCGCCAACCTGCAAAAACACGCCGCACGACTTCAACTCGGCTCATTCCTGCTTCTCAATAAGGGCGAGGAGAAGACCGGTGGTCGCCACAAGACCGCGCTCCAGGTCGACGCCTATGAGGCACTCATCGCCGCCATCTACCTTGACGGCGGAATCGTCGCCGCCAGCAATTTCGTCCGGAAAGAGTTTACAAAGACGCTCGCCGACATCGACCCGCTCGACCTGACGAGCATGGACTACAAGACCGCCCTCCAGGAGCAGCTCCAGTCGCGTGGACTGCCGACCCCACGCTATGAGGTGCTTGAACGCCAGGGACCGGACCATCGTCGCGTCTTTCAGGTGGCACTCAATGTCAATGGAATCCAGCTCTCGACCGGCGAGGGAACGACCATCAAATCGGCCCATCAATCTGCCGCGCGCGATGCCATCAGCAGAAAAGAGTCGTGGGAAGAGATCTTCCGTAAAGCCTAGCCCGTCGGGACGTCGCCACTCAACGTGACACCCCCCCCTGTTACTGACTCTCATAAATCACGCGTCCATCAAATATCGTCATCTCGACACCAACCTGCCGGATTCGAAGCGGGTCGATCCTGAATATATCCTCTGACAGAACCGCCAGATCGGCCAGTTTTCCGACCTCGATCGTCCCCTTCACCTGCTCGTCGAACGACGCAAAGGCGGAACCGTACGTAAAGGCCCGTACCGCCTCTGCGACACTGATCTTCTCTTCCGGAATCCATACTTTTGGAGACTTTTCATCGAGGGTCCGACGGGTTACTGCGGCATAGATGCCAAGCAGCGGTTCCATCGGCGCGACAAACCAATCGGAGCCAAAGGCGAGCGTCACCCCGGCATCGAGCAATGAGCGAAAAGCGTAACTTCCCTTCGCCCGTTCCGGCCCGATCCGCTTTTCAGCCCACCGGCCATCGTCGATCAGATGGTATGGCTGCATCGAGGCGATGACCCGCTCCTTCGCAAAAATGGCAATCTCATC
>JBEIMN010000792.1:0-1515 GCA_040378705.1 Acidobacteriota bacterium | reverse complement strand
TTGGTCGTCGATGCCGGGGCCGTGGTCGGCTTCGCCTTTGATGGCGACGCTGATCGATTGATGCTCGTCGACGAACGTGGCTCACTGCTCGACGGTGACTTCATCCTGCATATGATGAGCGAGTACCTTGCGACCCGCAATCGACTTTCAAAGGGACGTGTCGTCGCAACTGTCATGAGCAACCTCGGACTCGAACTGGCGTTGCGCAAACTTGAAATCGAGCTGGTCAGAACCTCAGTTGGCGACAAATATGTCCTTGAAGAACTGCTTGGAGGCGGAGGCTCGATCGGTGGGGAACAGTCTGGACACATCATCTTTCCGGCGATCAGCCTTGCCGGTGACGGAATAATCACAGCAATCGAGATCCTTCGTGCCGTCTCAGAATCCGGACGCACAGTTTCGGATCTGGCGTCTGGGATGGTTCGGCTCCCGCAGATACTCATCAATGTCAGGGTCGGACGCAAACCCGCGTTCGAGTCGATTCCGGAGATCAACGAGGCGCTCGAGCGTCACGAAAATCTGCTTGCCGGAGAGGGACGAATACTTCTTCGCTATTCAGGAACAGAGAACATTGCAAGGATTATGATCGAGGGGCGTGATGAAGCGACGATCAAACTCCAGGCAGAAGAGCTTGCTGACCTGATCGCCCACCACCTGAGCTGACCTGACGACAACCCAGATCGGGACTCGCCGATCGGGGTTGTCGTCAGACACGGTGTGTGCGGAGCATATCTACTATCTGCTCGATCACACTGGCCGGGATCTCCGCCGTCGAAAGATCTGCCGTACCAAGTATTGTCTTGATCATCCCATCGGCGTGAAGCTCGATCCTTCGTGCACGATCCAATAGCTGTGCCGATTCCGGAATCGACTGCAAACTGACACACTCCCTGATCCACCGCGTATCGGCAATGATTTCAAATACCGCAAAGGGGTTACCGTTTGCCGTATCGGCGAAGCCGCTCGCCTGTAATCGAGAGGAACGTTTCATAGTCATAACCTTTCAAGACCTCCCAGGCTTCATTACTCAGATATCCCGCATAGCGACTCTTCCTGACCCGACGAGACAACAGACCATCCTGCTCCGACCAGCAACGCCAGAGATTCCAGCCGTCGTCACTTTTGCGCCATTCGCATCCCATCGGCGTTGGCGGCATTGTTCCACCACTCTGCTCGGCTTTTCTGGCTTTTTTTAACCCGGGACGGCCCGGAATGCCAGAACGGGCGCCCCTTTTCAGGTTCTGAATTGGCGCTGATTTATCCAAATCATTTGGTGGCTTACTTGGTTGCTTATTCGGTTGATTGTTAAGTTTTGTTGCCTGATCAGGCTGGGCAGTAACGAGCGTTAATCGTGGTTGGGGAGGGCCAGTCGCCCCAACCCGACGTAATCCGCGTGCATCGCCTGCGATACGAAAAAGCCTGACCTTCTCACTGACTGCTTCCAGAGCCATCGACGATCCCATCGACGGGAAGGAGTCGGGCTCCTTCTCCGTCGGTTCCAGCCCTCTCTCGACC
>JBEIMN010000791.1:0-1524 GCA_040378705.1 Acidobacteriota bacterium | reverse complement strand
GATGGTCACGAGGCCCACTTCGCCGAGGTCGCACGCCGTTTCTTCACCTATTTACGCAATCCGGAGTCGATCCCATCGTGGGAGGCCGCGAATATGCTGGCCAAATACTACACGACAACGAAGGGGCTCGAGCTTGGCTATAAAAAATAGCCGTCAGTAACTTTTGGGTGATCGGGAGGTGCCTGGTGTTCATCCAGGCGTCTCCCGACAGGATTTTTGATGAAATACAACAACAACGTATTGGAACTTGTTGGTGGAACACCACTGGTCAGGATCAACCACCTCGCGCGCGGACTGAATCCGCTGATTCTCGCCAAGATGGAGTCCTACAATCCGGGAGGCAGCGTCAAGGATCGCATCGGCTCGGCAATGATCGACCGTGCGGAGAAGCTGGGAGAGTTGAAGCCGGGCGGGACAGTGGTCGAGGCGACGAGCGGTAATACCGGCATTGGCCTCGCGCTGGCCTGTGCGATCCGCGGTTATCGGTCGGTCTTCGTCATGACTGACAAGTGCAGTCAGGAGAAGGTTCATTACCTGAAGGCGCTTGGTGCGGACGTGATCGTCGTTCCGGCGGCGACGAAGAGTGATTCACCCGATCATTACGTCAATCTTGCCCGGCGGATCGCTGCCGAGACTCCCAATTCGATCCTCACCAATCAGTATGGCAATCCGGCCAATCCGGAAGCCCATTACCGAACGACAGGCCCGGAGATCTGGGAGGCGACAGAGGGAAAGGTGACGCACTTTATCGCCGGCATGGGGACCGGCGGCACGATCAGCGGCACTGGTCGTTACCTGAAAGAGAAGAATCCGAACGTCAGGATCATTGGTGCTGACCCCTATGGTTCGGTCTTCAAGGCTTTCAAGGAGACTGGAAAACTGCTTGGCTCGACTCCCTATCTCGTCGAGGGGGTTGGTCAGGATATGATTCCGGATAACGTCCATCTCAAGTATGTCGATGAGATCGTCAACGTCACCGATCGTGACTCATTCAATACCGCGCGACGACTGGGGCGTGAGGAGGGCATTTTTTGTGGTGGCAGCACCGGAACAAATGCCTGGGCCGCATTGAAGGTTGCCGAGGGGCTGGGAGAAGACGCGGTCATCGTCTTTATTGTCTGTGATACTGGTGAGCGCTATCTGACGAAATTCCTCTCCGATGAGTGGATGAAGGAGAAGAGGCTTCTCGGTGAAGAGAAGATGACACTCGGACTTTTGAATGACGTCAAGGTTCGCTCCGGCAAGCTGCCGCTGATCTCCGTCTCGCCACAAACGCTGATTGGAGAGATGCTTGAGACAATGGAGGAGCATGGAATCTCGCAGCTTCCGGTGATTGAGGATGGCCAGTCGGTTGGCAGCATTCGTGAGCATCACGTCATGTCACAGCTTCTCGATGATCGCGGACTACTGCTGGAGCCGGTGACGCGAGTCATGGACAACTCGTTTCCAGTCGTAAATGAAACGGTCGATGTCAGCCGCGCCAGGCAGTATCTCAAGGAGGCGCCGGCCCTGCTGATCGAGGAG
>JBEIMN010000790.1:0-1527 GCA_040378705.1 Acidobacteriota bacterium | reverse complement strand
TGACGATCTGGTTCTGATCATCAAACGAGCCGAACGGTTGGGTGACCCGTGGTCGGGCCACCTCGCCCTGCCGGGAGGGCGCGTCGAGGAGCAGGACGAGGATCTGCTGATTACGGCCGCGCGGGAGACGCGCGAAGAGGTTGGCATCGACCTTCTCGGAATGGACCTTCTCGACGGAATGGTCTCGCGTCAGAACTTCATCGGGCAGCTTCCGACGCTCACCCCGGCCAGTCCGGGATTGCCGCCGATCGAGATAACACCGCTCGTCGCCCTGACCCCGCCTGACCAGTCGCTGCAACCAAACGACGAGGTCGGAGAACTCTACTGGCTCTCGATTAGTGAGCTGCTGGCAAATGGACGATCGAGCGAATACCGGCTCAATCTTGGAAGCTACGTCAGAAAGTGGCCGGCATACCCATCTCCCGGTGGTCCGATCTGGGGTATTACCGAGCGAATCCTGACCAGTTTCTTCACCCTACTCGACTGATTTGAATTGATTCGATATGAGTAACGACGAAAAGAACGACTCGCCACATCTGGTCAGACATTTTGGGCCGCTCCAGGCCACGGCTCTCAACATGTCGAACATGATCGGGATTGGTCCATTCATCACCATCCCGCTGCTGATGTCGGCGATGGGTGGTCCACAGTCGCTTCTTGGCTGGCTGATCGCCGTTCTGATCGTCATCCCGGACGGAATGGTCTGGAGCGAGCTGGGGGCATCGCTGCCGGGTTCCGGTGGAAGCTATCTCTACCTGCGAGAGGGGTTCGGAAACCGGACATTCGGCCGGCTCATGGCATTCCTCTTCATCTGGCAGTTCATCCTGAGCGGGCCGCTCGAGATCGCTTCGGGGTATATCGGCTTTGCGTCATATCTCGGCTATCTGTGGAAAGACATGCCGGCCTGGGGCCCGAAGATAATCGTCGTCATCGTCGGAGTATTGAATATTGCGCTGCTCTACCGCCAGATCAAACACATTGGCCGCATCACGGTCAGCCTGTGGATTGGCACGCTGATCACATCCGCGGCGGTAATCGGAACCGGGATCATGCATTTCAATCCCAACATCGCCTTCGATTTTCCGCCGGGCTCATTCAAGTTCTCGATGGGCTTCCTGCTCGGACTCGGGGCGGCATCGCGTGTCGGTGTCTATGATTATCTTGGATACTATGACATTTGCTACATCGGAGAAGAGGTCCGCAACCCGGGCCGAACGATTCCGCGTTCGATCATTATCAGCGTCATCGTCGTCGCCCTGATCTACTTCTCGATCAACCTTTCGATCATTGGCGTCGTCCCGTGGCGGGACTTCGTTCCAGCGGCGGAGAAGCCGGCATCGCAATTTGTCGTCTCACTGATGATGGAGCGGATCTACGGGCCGAAAGTCGCGTCAATCATGACGCTGATGATCCTCTGGACGGCGTTTGGGTCAGTCTTCGCACTGCTGCTCGGCTATTCGCGCATTCCTTTTGCCGCGGCACGTGACGGATATTTCTTCAGGATCTTTGCCCGTCTCCATCCAAAGG
>JBEIMN010000789.1:0-1535 GCA_040378705.1 Acidobacteriota bacterium | reverse complement strand
CTCAGCAGCGGCAGCTTCTGGCCCGGTGGTGGTGGCGGCAGCCGCCGCAGCTCCGGTCGTCGAAGAGAAGGACGCGTTTGACGTCGTCCTGACTGGCGCCGGTGCGAACAAGATCAACGTGATCAAGGTTGTCCGCGAGCTGACCGGTCTCGGCCTCAAGGAGGCCAAGGAGCTCGTCGATGGCGCTCCGAAGACCGTCAAGGAAGGCGCCACAAAGGATGACGCCGAGAAGATGAAGAAGCAGCTTCTCGACGCTGGCGCTTCAGTCGAACTCAAGTAAGCTCTGGCGAGAGCCGACAGTCACCAGCAACCTCTCGGGGCCTGGCGTTGTCGGCTCTCATTTCGAGCGCCCCTCTGTCCCGCTTTCGGCATTGGGGAGTTAAGTTGATGGATTGCCTGGCAATCGGAGGAGCGGCCACTTCAGAGCCTGGTCGCTCGTTTATTGCAATATGCCGTTCAGGCCACTTCGGCTAAGCTAAAAGTTTTGGCAATTTCAGCCATTTTAGCTAATTTAGCTTTTTTAGTTATTTTAGCCATTTTAGCAGATAGCCCACTTCCAGGTCCGCGTGGCAAACTTTCCGGCGCTGGTGTGGTGTGTTGCTTTACAGAATGTAGTTGACAACATATACTCCGAGGTATTAGGCATAGGCAACCTACAAAACAACGGATCCGAGAAATTTACCGCATCGTGCGCGGCAGGGGCACCTATGTCTCTGGCCGCGTCTTTGTCATTCCCGCTGTTTTGATCGATTCCCTGTCTCCAGAGTCCGGGCCCAGACTACGGGCCCAAGGCACGAGGCCCAAGGATTAGACACAGAGAAGACTTCAGAACAGATTACCCGTGACGGCCGTAACGGCACCCAGGCAGAGGGTCAGAGGGCGTGATTCGAGATGGCAACTGATATGAATCCAATTATCGCAACCACAGAAGTAAAAGTTCCGGCTAACAATCGTCCGCGTTACGATTTCTCGAAGATCCGGACGACGGTTCGTATTCCGAACCTGATCGAGATCCAGCGCGAGAGTTATGACCGGTTTTTGCAGATGGATCTGCTTCCGCCAGAGCGGGACAACACCGGCCTTCAGGCCGTCTTCAGGTCGACCTTTCCGATAACCGATTTTCGGAACACTTCATCGCTCGAGTTCGTCGAGTACCGGATTGGGAACTGGCAGTGCAAGTGCGGCCAGTTGCAGGGATTGCACCACCTGCGCTCGAATTGCCGGAGTTGCAGTGCGGTGATCAAGGTCAACCCGCTCTCATCGGACGACGTGGTCTGCCGTGATTGCGGAACCTACAACAAGAACGTCGTCAACACCTGCGACAATTGCGGCGAGCCGGTGGGACTCAAGCACAAGTATGACGTTCAGGAGTGTCAGGAGCGGGGAATGACCTACTCCGTGCCACTGCACGTCAAGATCCGGCTGACGGTCTGGGACAAGGACGAAGAGACCGACCAGAAGTCGATCCGCGATATCAAGGAGGAAGAGGTCTATTTTGGCGATCTTCCACTGATGACCGAGAATGGGACATTCAT
>JBEIMN010000788.1:0-1539 GCA_040378705.1 Acidobacteriota bacterium | reverse complement strand
GGATTATTCCGTAGACGTCGTATCCCTTGCCAAGGAGCAGTTCCGTCAGATAACTACCGTCCTGGCCTGTGATTCCGGTAATCAGAGCTCTTTTAGTCATGGTTCAATAGTAACTGCGAACTGATCGGGCGGGCAAGAGGGTGAAGAAAAAGCTGGTTTGAATTTGGTCAGTTCGAATGATAGATTATCAGCCTATCTTATGGCATCAATCAAACTTCTGGCACTCGACATCGATGGGACGCTCCTGACACCGGAGAGCAGACTGACGCCGGGAAATCGGATGGCGATTGAGCGTGCGCGGCGCGATGGGGTACGGGTTGTGCTGGTCACCGGACGACGTTTCGGATCGGCATACGCTTTACTGCGCGAGCTGGAACTGGATCTTCCGCTGGTTGCGCACAATGGGGCGCTGACCAAGGATGTCGAGACACTCGATCTTATCGATTACCACCCGCTCGATCTCGGGATGGCGCGCGAGATAGTCCGACTTGGGCGGCTTCACGGAGCCGATATGCTCTGCTGTGACGATCCACACGGCCATGGAATCCTGGTTAACGAGGGGATCTCGGCGGGCAATCTCCCCCTCCGGCGATATCTTGAACGCTACCGCGAGTCGGTCGTCGAGGTTCCAGACCTCCTTGATTATGTCGATCATTCACCAATCCAGATGATGTTTTCAGGCCGTTGCGGGCCGATGGACGAACTCGCCGCACTTCTGGAGGTGGCGCTGGGAGAGCGGATACGCATCTTCAAGACCCGCTATCGTCAGTCGGATCTGACGATCCTTGACGCCATCAGCCCGACCGCATCGAAGGGGGCGAGCCTGGCGGAGTTTGCAAGTCGTCACGGACTCGTGCGCGAAGAGGTCATGGCGATCGGCGATAACCATAATGATCTGACGATGCTTCGTTATGCCGGGCGCGGTGTGGTGATGGCCAACGCTGAAGACGACCTGAAACAGATGGACTTTGCCGTAACGGCGTCGAACGAAGATGATGGCGTGGCACTCGCCATCGAACGATTCATTCTCGGAGTGGAAGCGGGACGTGACCGGTGAGCAGATCAGCGGCCAGTCCAGTCTTTGCTGCGAGTCAACCATTGAAAAGGAGTTAGAAAATGTCCGAAACCAAAAACCGCACTGCCGTGATCGAGACAAACAAGGGAACGATCAGGTTTCTCCTTAACGAGGATCTTGCCCCGATCACGACGGCCAATTTCATCGAGCTCGCTGAGCGTAAATTCTATGATGGACTCACCTTCCACCGTGTCGAGCCCGGATTCGTCATCCAGGGTGGCTGTCCGATGGGCAATGGTATGGGCGGATCGGACAAGAAGATCAAGCTCGAAGTTTCGCCAAACTTGAAACACGGTGAGGCCGGTGCGGTTGCCATGGCACGCTCTACTGATCCGAACAGCGCCAGCTCACAGTTCTACATCACGCTTGGGAACGCGTCGTTTCTCGATATGAATTATGCGGTGTTTGGCCGTGTCACAGAGGGGCAGTCGGTGGTGCAATCGATCAAAGTTGGCGACCAGATG
>JBEIMN010000787.1:0-1543 GCA_040378705.1 Acidobacteriota bacterium | reverse complement strand
CGGAACGAAGTCGTAGCGGGTCTCCGGAACGCGCTCCTCGAGCTTGACAACCTCAACCGCCTCAATCAAAAGCCGGTCGAAACTTTCGAGCGGACTGCCATTACGGAGACAGGCCCGGACGTGTGTCCTGACAACCTGATCAACCTTTGCCTTCTGCTCGGTCGTAAGTTTGTTCAGCAGCTTGATCGTCTGATCAGAAATCTTATTAATCATCATCTCTACTCTCTTTGCTCCTTCTCAAGTTATTCAACGTCTATAAATCTATAATAAGCTTGATAACCGATAACTTTTGCGATTTCGTTACTTTTCTCCAACAGGTTCATCATTCTGGGACTGAATTCAATTAATAAACAAAAATAATGACAAATTTGGGGTTCTGACACCCAAAATCGACAATTCACCTCGATCGAACAGATCCAAGTCCCCCGTCAATTCCAAGTATCTGCCCGGTGACCCACTGCTGTGCCGGGTCGAGAAGCCAGGCGAGTCCCGATGCAACCTCTTCAGGTTCTCCGATTCGGCCGAGGGCATGCATAGAGGTTGAAGCCTTGAGCGAGGCCTCATTGCCGGTGATCCGTGTGGTCATTGGAGTCCGGACGAGCCCTGGTGCGACGGCATTGACGCGGATACCACGTGAGGCATAAGACGCGGCGGCAGAGAGGACGAGTCCGTTAATCGCCCCCTTGGCGGCGGCGATCGCTTCGTGATTGGCCAGTCCGATCCGGGCGGCAGCCGATGAGACCAGGGCGATCGACCCGCCGGTCTGCATCATTGCCTTTGTCGCGGCGCGTGTGACGGCAAACGCGCTTCCGAGGTTCGTATTGATCGTGGCTGACCATTCGGCCTCGGTTGTCAGATGGATCGGTTTCAACAGCAGTGACCCGACACAGTTGGCAACCCCGTCGACGCGCCCGAAAGTCTCGACGGCCCTGGCAATACAAGACTCGACATCCGCCAGGCTGGTCGCATCAACGACCATATGAGGTGCATCAAGCTCTGCCGCCAGACTGGCCAGCCGCTCGGGATGCCTCGAAGCCAGCATGATCCGGCTTCCTGAGCCGAGGCTGCTTGCCAGCCTGCGCGCGAGCGCAGAACCTATTCCACCCGTTGCTCCAAAGATGACATAGACAGGGACGTTGCCTTCGCTATTCAAGTCGCTCATAACCTACCATTAAACTTAAAGTTGAAACTAAAGAAGAGGCCGGGAGCTTTAATCTCCCGGCCTCTCGAACCCCTGAAGGGTTTCAAATACCGCCAGTCGCCAGAATTACTTCGGCAGAATCACGGAGTCGATGACGTGAATGACGCCATTGGTGCAGAGGATATCGGTCTTGACGACATTAGCGTTGTCGATCATCACCTTTCCGCCCTTGACGGTGACTTTGGCTGACGATCCCTGGACCGTCTTCGCCTCCTTGAGACCAACCACATCCTTGGCCATTACGTTACCGGCAACGACGTGATAAAGCAGAACCTTCTTCAGCGCTTCCTTGTCGGCGAGAAGAGCGTCGAGGGTGGCTTTCGTGGAGTTTTAGCTGTAGGT
>JBEIMN010000786.1:0-1546 GCA_040378705.1 Acidobacteriota bacterium | reverse complement strand
GGTTCGATTGGCGTTATCGTAGGCCTCGCTTCCGGAAAAATCGCGTGGGTTGCCATCGTTGAAATCACTCTTGCCACGAGCGTGACCATCCGTGTGACCGGCCCGATAACCGTGCTGCCAGGCGTAGCGGTCGGCCACGGCTAACGCCGGACGTGGTGCCTGACCGCGGGCCGGCCCCCCGGTTCGCGGCGTCTGGGCCCCACTGACTCCTACCATAATGACAATCGCCATGAAGATCAGGGCGAAGACCAGGACGGGTCGCAACCCGGCCCGAATAATCAGATTTCCAGTGTTCTCTCTCATAAATATCTCACTTCTGGCGGTCAATTCTGGCAACTTGCGCTTGCTTCCCGGCCCGGTCAGCCGGTTCGGTATAGTTTGATACGGTACCGCCGGTACCATTCAAAGCAATTTGCAGCAATTTGCAGCCGTTTGCCAGCATTCGCCAGCATTAGCCAGCATTCGCCACAATTTACCATCATTTGTAATCATTTATCATCAGCCAGGGGTAATCCTGTTGTACACCATACTAATATTCAAAACAAGACGCCCCGCTTCAGGGCCCACTTAAGGGCCTGCCGAAGAGCGGCAGCAAAGTCAGGCGACCACAAATTTGCGTCCAGACCATCAGGCTGCCCAATGAGGTCCGAAGGTCAGGCTGAAATTGTCTGGGTCGTTACGCACATTCTTCACATTGCTGGTCTTTTCCGGGGGGCTGTCGCGTGTTATTCTGCTCATCCGTTCGCGGCATCTGGTTCAGTATTTCTTGCATCGGTTCCAGGGATCGATCAGGCTGCGGTGTAGTTTCGACGGAACCGAATTGTAAGACAGCGCCTTGAAACGAGACAATCCATGCAAAGAGTCTATCTTGACAATAGTGCGACGACGCGAGTGAACAACGATGTGGTCGCGGCGATGCTGCCATACCTGACAGAGGATTACGGCAACGCCTCGAGCACTCATCAGTGGGGGCAGCGGTCGCGACAGGCGATCGAGGATTCGCGCCGTCAGGTGGCAAAGGCGCTCAACGCCTCACCGGGTGAGATCATCTTCGTCTCCGGCGGAACAGAGTCGGACAACCTCGCGATCAGGGGCATCGCCGAGGCGCACGCCGGCAGGGGTCGCCATCTGATCACCTCGCAATTCGAGCATTCAGCGGTCGTCAATACCTGCAACTACCTTGAATCACAGGGGTGGCAGGTAACCTGGCTGCCGGTCTATCGTGATGGAGTGGTGCGCGTCGAGGATCTCCGTGCCGCACTCACCGACCAGACAGTACTGGTCTCGATTATGCACGCGAACAATGAGCTTGGGACCATTCAGCCGATCGAAGAGATTGGCCGGCTGGTTCGCGAACGACGCGCGGCCGGACAGGGCCATCTCCATTTTCACACCGACGCAGTCCAGACGGTCGGCAAGATCCCGGTCGACGTTCAGTCGCTTGGCGTCGATCTGCTCTCGTGCTCAAGCCACAAGTTCAACGGTCCGAAGGGCATTGGCGCCCTCTATGTCCGACGCGGCGTACGGCTGCAGAAACAGCTCTTCG
>JBEIMN010000785.1:0-1547 GCA_040378705.1 Acidobacteriota bacterium | reverse complement strand
GGGCGACCGGTTTGGAGAGGACCACCTCCAGATCACCAACCTTGATCCTGACATCTGCGACAGCGATATCGGCCTGAAAGGGGCGGTTCTTGTCGGTTCCAGCCGCGGACCAGTCGAAGGTGTAGTTCTGCCGCGGCGCTTCAAGCCAGTATGGCTGCGTCGGCTTCGCCAAGGCGGGGGCCGTCAGAGTGAAGAAGTGGCCGCTCGTCGAGACCTCTGTCCGGGGACGGAAAGTCTGGACCGGTTCCGGCTTTGGTTCGGCAACCGCTTCGACCTTCCAGCCGGAGAGAGCGCGCAGCGTTGCGTCGACAACGGTGATCCCGGACGTCTCCGGGACGAATGTCCGCACCGCGACGCCGACCGAATCGCCCGCAACGACCGTTTCGGAATTGCTCAACGCATCGATGACGATTCCAGCGGCCGCCTGAAGCGCGGCGACGAACTCGACCCCTTTCTGCCGGATCATGAACTGTGTCTCCGGATTGGCCGTGCTCTTTTCCGCCTCATTGGCCTGCGCGATACCCCGGGCGAGAATCGGAACGATCTTCTGCGGGTTAAACGGATCGTATCCACGGAGCGCCGCCTCGGCCGTCTCCTGCAGTGCGGCGAGTTTCGCCGCAACCGGAGCCTCCGTGTTGCCGGTCAGTTTGGCAATCCCGCGGATCGAGGTGTCGAGGCCATCGAAGATCCCCTTTTCATTCGGGATCTTTCCCTCGGTCGCTTCGAGAAGTCGCAGACCCGACTGCTGCTTTCCACGCAGCTCGAGCGAACCCATCTCCTGCGACTTGTGCTGACTCCGCCCTTCTGCCGCGATCTCGAAATATGAGCGTCCGATCAGCGGATCATAATCTCCGGTGCTGACCGTGAGGCTGGCCGGATTCTGCTGGCTCGCGCCAAATCCCATTCCGACATAGAGTTTCTTCGCCTGCCAGGGAGTGAGCCCTTCGGCGAAATGCTCCGGAAACTGCTGCGGATCGGCCGCCGCCCTGAAGGCGATCGGTGTCAGATAGCCGGCGAGCTGGTGTTGCCCGTGTCCATCGGCTGGCGTCCCGCTGAATCGCGAGGCGATGACCAGCGGACGGAAGAGCCGGATCGCCCGGACCATATCGCCAAGCACCGCCTTCTCATCCCAGATCTGCGCCGCCTCGGTGCGCTTCTTCGAGAAGCCATACTCCATGAATCGTGTGAAGAACTGCTCACCACCGTCGAGTCGGCGCGCCTGCAGCAGCTCCTCACTCCGAATGATGCCGAGCGATTCAAAGAGCTCAGGTCCGATGACGTTCTGCCCACCCTCACCACGGGTCAGCGACAGGTACGATACGCGTGCATTCTCGCCACGTGCCAGCCGCGCCAGCAGCCCCGAGTCTTCATCGTCCGGGTGCGCCGCAGTATGCATCAGACTCGCCGTCGTCTGCAGACGCTTCAGCCTCTGCCCGAGTCCGCTGACCCCCAGATTGTAGTTTGTGCGAACCTGCCCCCGCGTCACCATCAGATTTGATGATGCAACGATTAACACCATCAGCAATGCCAGAATTTTCCTGGCCGGG
>JBEIMN010000784.1:0-1556 GCA_040378705.1 Acidobacteriota bacterium | reverse complement strand
TGCCGCCGCACGGAATGAGATGTCATTCAATACCGGGACTCCGGGGTTGTACTCGAAACTGACCTGCTCAAACTCGACCTCCCCACGCATCTCTGCAATACCCTCGCGCGCCGCATCTTCCTGGTCCTCGGTTGGCATATCGAGAATCTCCCTGATCCGGTCGAGTCCTGAAAATGCCTCTGTGATCTGCGTCCCGACCGCGGCGATCTCGATCACCGGCAGGGCCATCAATCCGGTGAAGAAGACATACATAAACAGATCGCCGAGTGTCATCTCGCCAGCCAGAACGGCGCGACCCCCAATCAGGATCATGACCACTCCGATCGCTCCGACAATGACCGACGAGAACGCGGTAATGGCCGATACTCCGGTCATGGTCTGCCTTATATTTCGAAACAACCGATGCGCGCCGCGCGCGAATATCAGCTCTTCACGCTTCTCTGCCGTATAGGCCTTGACGATCCGGATTCCACCCAGCGACTCGCCAAGCCGGCCGCTAATTTCGCTCTGGATCTCATTGCGTTGCCGAAATATTGGGCGAAGTCGACTCAGTGCATAGGCCAGCACTCCGCCAAAGGTGAGGAGCACAACGATCGTCATCGATGTCAGCTTCCAGCTCAGGTAGAAGAGTACACCGATCGCGATGAATGCAGTGATCAGGCTTCCGATCAACTGAACGATTCCCGTTCCCACGAGATTCCGCACGCCATCGGCGTCATTCATTATTCGCGAGATCAGCTTCCCGGTCTGCGTCGAGTCGAAATAGCGGATCGGAAGCCGTTCCACGTGTGCCTGGACCCGTTTTCTGATGTCGGTGATTGCGCGCTGCGCCGCGACTCCAAGAATTTGCGAGAGCGTAAACGAGGTAATCGCCTGCAGCAGCGTCGCCACGCCGGCGGCAATCGCGATCGGGAGCAGGTACTCGCCACGCTGTTTGCCGATGACCTCGTCGATCAGGTACTTTGATGAAGCCGGCAGGACGAGTCCAACCAGCCGGTTGATCAGCATCAGTATCCCGCCCAGTGCGAGCCGCCAGCGATGCGCGAACAGCAGCTCCCGCGCTTCTCTCCAGGCCGCCGAGGGGGAGAGACGCTTCTTAGGACTTTTCTTCATGTTGGTTGAACTTTCTTTCCCGACCACTTTGACGGTTTGCGGGAGCCGGATGGAGGTGATGTATGCACTTTGCAGAGGACTTGCGAAGGAGAGGTTCGTAAGGGCGGGTAGTGGGTCTCGAACCCACGACCTCCAGAGCCACAATCTGGCGCTCTAACCGACTGAGCTATACCCGCCACAAATTCGAAAAAGCATAATACTTTCTTCCACACTCTCCGTCAAGCGGTTAAGTGGGATTGATTCGGCAAATGCAGGCTCTGCCCAGGGCTATCGTATTTTGGAAGTCGGGCCCCCTGGGTGCGCGGGCCTGCGGCCCGCATGTCTTCAAGTTTCACCGCTCGATTTAATCTCAAAGCAGCTCTGCGCAGGGGACATGCGGACCGGAGGTCCGCGCACCCAACCAACGCCTCCGGCCAACGACTCCGGCCAACGCGGGAAGCCAC
>JBEIMN010000783.1:0-1562 GCA_040378705.1 Acidobacteriota bacterium | reverse complement strand
GATGACAATAGCCCTGATGACAATGGCCCGATGGCGCTTAAAGGTGGTAATCTCATCGACGATTGCGCTGGCTGTTCATTAATAATCTGTTTAGTAATTAACCGTTCAGTAATTAATCCCCCCGAATTATTAAGTCTTTTGCCCGGTGAATATTCACCGATTAAGGTAAGTTTAACGAAGCAGGTCGATTCGTCGCACCAGTCACAATGACCATTATTGGTGATCCCGAGCTCTTGGGATAATCGTGCGCGGATCGCCGGTTTTGGCAGCGGCTGCCTGAGGTCGCCCGATGCTCCAGAGGCCTGATGCCCCAGAGGCCCGATGCCCCAGGGGCCCAAAAGAGAAGAGAAGAAGCGGAGAAGAGGAGAAAATGAGCCAGATGCACCAGATGCAAAAGCAAACACAGCTAATCAGGCGCGGAGCGGGCCTGATCTTCATTTCATTGACAGTATTGGCGGGTTTATCGCAGCTCGACCGGGCGGATGCGCAGCAGCAGACGGCCCAGCAGACAATACGGGGTAGGCTGATTGAATCTGACTGCTCATATTTGAAGGATCCACGAAGTTTCGATGGGCTGGACGGGCGGCACCGGGTCGATCTATCCCGGCAGACGGAGGCGATCAGCGACCAGCTTCAGCTTACGGCAGCGCCTCTGGTCGCGGCGCAGGAGATGCCGCGCAAGAACTATATCGATTCGTTCATCTTCGACCGGATGGGGAGAGCGGGGATCGACTCGGCGCCGCTCTGTACCGATCAGGAGTTCATCCGTCGGGTGTCGCTTGACCTGACGGGACGGATACCAACATCGGAAGCGTTGAAGGCGTTTCTGAGCGACACTTCACCGAGCAAACGGGACCGGCTGGTCGACAGTCTGATCGCCTCTCCCGAATTTGTCGATCGTTGGACACTCTTCTACGGCGACCTCTTCCGAAACAACTCCTTTGCGAGCAACATCACAATCTACATCGGCGGGCGGGAAGCCTATCATAAGTTCATCTACGATTCGATCCTCAACAACCGCCCTTACAACCAGATCGCGACCGACCTGATCAGCGCGAGCGGAGAGAACACATCGGCCGGGGCGACCAACTTCGTCACGCTTGGTAACGTGCCGATGGGGCCCGGACAGGACACGATGGACGGGCTGGCGGTTCAGACGTCGACAACCTTTCTCGGTTTGAGCTCGATGGATTGCCTGCTCTGCCACGACGGAGCCGGCCATCTCGACGCGGTCAACCTCTGGGGATCAGGGGTGACGCGCGGCCAGGCCTATGGGATGAGCGCCTTCTTCGCGCGGACACGGCGAACCTTCGCGCGTGCCAATACGAGTGTCAATTACGGCACCTACACGATCAGCGAGGCGGCGACCGGTGAGTACCTGCTCAACACCAATTCCGGAAACCGGCAGACGCGAAGTCCGATCGACGGCAAAAACAGCGTTGTTCCGAGGTATCTGACGGGAACGACGACGATTGGCACGGGCGAAAATCGGCGCCAGACGCTGGCACGGATGATAACGGCTGACCCGCAGTTTGCGCGCGCGGCGGTCAACTACATCTGGG
>JBEIMN010000782.1:0-1562 GCA_040378705.1 Acidobacteriota bacterium | reverse complement strand
GCGATAAACAGATTTGGATTTCGACGCGTACCGCGTCCCTCGATCCTGCTTGGTGAAAGCGACTAATTGGACTGGCCGGGCAGCCGGAATGTACCATCGAAAGTGGAACATCTTCCGGCAGAAAGCTTGCCCCAAAAATAACGGCCCAAAAAGTAACAGGAGGACTATGGCGACTACAACCATATTCCTCCCGTTATTTTTTGAGCCGTTATTTTTTGAGCAGAATATTCTGAGCCGGCTCAGACTCCCCTGACCCTGACGCGGGCATCGATCATCGTCAGCCCCTCACCCTTCGGATGAACGATCACCGGGTTCAGATCGATCTCAACGATCTCGGGAACCTTTTCAACCAGCGATCCCAGCTTCATCAGCAGCCGCTCCACCTCCGCGATATCGGCCTCCGATGATCCACGATAGCCTTTCAGCAACTGACTGGCGCGGGTCGAAGCGATCATCTCCGTCACATCGCGATCGGTCATTGGCATGACGCGAAAGGCGACGTCACGAATCAGTTCGACATAGTATCCACCAGTACCAAACGCGACGAGTGGGCCAAAGACCGGATCGAGAGTCATTCCGGCAAGCACCTCGACACCGGGGCGAGCCATCGGCATGAGGCTCGCGCCCTTAAGTTCGATTCCATGCGCGGCAACCTGACCAGACAGTCGTCTCCAGGCGGAATCGACCTCCGCCGGATCGACATTGAGGACGATCCCGTCGACATTCGATTTATGGAGTATCGGCGGGTCTGCAATCTTCATCGCCAGTGGAAGCCCGATCTCGGCGGCGACCAGCACTGCCTCCTCCGCCGAGCGAACAATACGCGGCCGCGTGATATTGATCTCGGCACAGGCAAGGATGGAGGCGACATCCTCCGCTGAAAGCCAGCCACCGCCCGGGCAACCATCGATGATCCGCCGCGCCCGTGCCAGATCGACCGGGTGATCGACCAGCCTGCCAACACGGCGCGACCGCCACGTGCCATAGCGTACCGCGCGTGCCAGCGCATTGACTGCCGCCTCCGGAAAGGTGAAGACCGGGACGGTTCGCGGCTTGGCGCCACCGCTGGAAGTTGAATCGACCGGCAGCGAGAGCATCGAAGTTGCCGGGTCAAAGAAGACGGCCACGACCGTCTTCTGCAGATCGGGCCGCGCAGCGAGAACCTCTGCCAGCACCTGCGCCACCTCCCTTGTCGGCGTCGCAAGGGGTGGAATGAAGATGACGACGAGCGCATCGAGATCCGGATCGTCGCAAAGGATCTCAAGGCAGGCGCGATAGGTCTCCGGGCCGGCGCCGGCGATCGTGTCGACCGGATTCCTGACAGAGGCGTGTGCCGGCAGCACCTGACGCAAACGCGCCCGCGTCTCCTCACTCAGTGCCGGAATTTCCAGCCCGGCGGCGGCGGCGGCGTCGACCGCAATGATGCCGGGGCCTCCACCATTGGTCAAAACACCAACCCGGTTGCCGCGCGGAATCGGCTGCGAGGCGAGGAGCCGCGCGACCGAGAAGAAGTCCTCGAGCGTATCGACGCGGATGATCCCTGTCTGGGCGAACAGCGCGTC
>JBEIMN010000781.1:0-1563 GCA_040378705.1 Acidobacteriota bacterium | reverse complement strand
TTGATTTGGCTTGTTACCTCTCTTATCTTCAGGTCATCGATCACTAATTTGACAATTCTATCGTTGACTCAAATAAACGGACTCCAGCTCGATCCGGAGTTTTCACCAGATGCAAAATTGCTCGCTTTCAGCAGTTATGGCGAGGCCGGGACGAATGAAGATATTTACCTCAAGCGAACCGATCAGGCCCAACTGATCAGGATGACGACCAGTCCCGAGGCTGACCGATCGCCGGTCTGGTCTCCGGACGGAAAGTCTCTCGCCTTTCTGAGGTGGGTGAGTGGTGACCGCCTGAAAGCCAGAGTGGTACTGACAGACCTTGATGGGCGTGGTGAGCGAGAGGTTGGTGAATCGAGAGGAGCGCTCGGGTGGATGCCAGATGGGCGTCAACTGATAGTCAGTGATCTTGAGACTTCCAGTGGCGATCGAGACGGAGCGTCGACTGTTCTATATCTTATTTCGCTTGACGGGCTGGAGCGGAAACCTCTTACTTTCTCCTCGCAAACCAAATCGGTTGACACGATGCCAAGGGTACTGGCGAATGGAATCACTGTTGCTTTTCTGCGCTCGTACGGGGAGGCAGGCCGGGATATTCATATCCTTGACGTACCGTCAGGAAAGATTACACAGGTAACCAGTGACCGCCGGATGATCAGCTGCTTTCGGTGGGGATTGCGGGCATCTGGCTTCTATTTCGTCTCGGATCGGGGTGGTGAGGCACGATTCTGGCATATAACAATCAAGGGCATGGTGACGGAGATATTCGAGGAAAATGGGATTCCGAGACTGGTTGATCAGATTCCTTATGAGCTTGACCAGTTTGCAATTTCTCCGGACGGTCGGCAACTGGTCTATTCGAGATATCTGAAGGACAACCAGACGCAGATTCTTGATATCTCGACGAGTGGCGAGAAGAGAGACGAATGGGGCTGTCTCATTGCCTCAGCTAAGACAGATGAATCACCACAGTTTTCACCAGATGGGAAGCAGGTGGCCTATGTTTCTCATCGGAGTGGTTGGGACGAGATCTGGCTTGCCAGGCAGGATTGCGGCCAGCCGATACAGTTGACCAATCTCCGTGGTCCACAGATTGGGCATCTCCGCTGGTCACCAAATGGCGGCAAATTTGTCTTTGCGAGGATGGTTGATGGCCAGTTCGAGATATTTACGATTAGAGTCGATGGTACAGATCTTCAACGATTGACCATCAACGATTATGCTGACGTCGACCCTTCCTGGTCGCGTGATGGAATGTGGATCTATTTTGAGTCTCTTTCGACACCGCAAGGGGTAATCAACCGGATTCCGTCGAACGGTGGCGACTCTGTGGCGATAATCCCAAACGGAGGGCGCAATCCGGTCGAATCTGTCGATGGGGCGAGGCTCTATTTCACCCGAGCCGGAATCCTCTGGTCGAAGGATTTGCGGTCAGTGGAGAACGGACAGGGCCCAGAGATGGTTGTTGAACAGCTCAGTGGGCTGTCGGTTGACCAGTACTGGCATATTGCTCCTGGCAGTGTCTATTTTGTTGCGGCGAATACCGGGCCGATGATGGCAATCGAC
>JBEIMN010000780.1:0-1566 GCA_040378705.1 Acidobacteriota bacterium | reverse complement strand
TTTTATGGCAGATACCGGGCTCCCGGCCCCTGAACATCTATCTTCCGCATCCACTAGTTCGGCAGTTCACCAGTTCAGCAGTTCAGGCACTCAATTCCCCGGCGAAACATTCTCCAGTAAGACTCCGGAAAGAACATGGAAAAGATCTTTATCAATCAGTTACAGACCAACCAGACCATCAGCACAACCTTTCTCGTCAAGTCGAAGGAGTTGCGCAACAAAAAGACTGGTGGACAGTTTGCGTTGATCACCCTTGCCGATCGAACCGGTGACATAATGGGGCAGTGGTGGGACAATTTTGAAGATTCGATCGACACCTTCGAGCGTGACGACATCGTCTTTGTTCGCGGGCTGGTCAACTCCTATCGTAATCATCTTCAGATATCGATCCACCGGATGCGCCCCTGCCAGCCACAGGAGGTCGATCTTGGCCATTATTTCCCGACGACGCACTTCAACGTCGATGAGATGTTTGATGAACTGATGCGATTTGTCGCCGGTTTCAGCAATCCCTGGCTGCGGCGCCTGATGGGATCGATCTTTGCCGATGAAGAGACGGTGCGTAAATTCAAGCGTGCCCCGGCCGCCAAGACGATGCACCACCCCTACCTTGGCGGACTGCTCGAACACAGTCTTTCGCTGGTCAGGCTCTGTCGATTCGTCTCCAGCCACTACAAGGGTATCGATGCCGATCTGCTCGTTACCGGAGCAATACTCCACGATTTCGGGAAGATCGACGAACTCTCCTATGATCGAGCCTTCGGCTATACCAACGAAGGGCAGATGATTGGCCATCTTGTCATGGAGACGATCATGGTTGCCGAGAAGATTCGAGATATTCCGGGCTTTCCCGATGATCTGCGACGCCATCTTCTGCACTTGCTCCTCTCCCACCACGGTAAACTGGAGTACGGATCGCCAAAGCTTCCGTCGACGCCCGAAGCGCTGCTTCTGGCCATGCTCGACGACCTCGATTCCAAGGTGGAGGCAATGCAGCGACTCATGGCTGATCCACTCTCAGCCGGCGACTGGACGCGCATCACTCCGATGTTTGAGCGGCCAATTTATCGCCGTCGTCCCTTCGAATCGACTGGTGATCAGGTTCTTTCGACATCTGAGCCGATTGTTAAAGCGGGAAATGCGACCAGTGATGACAATGGCGCCACCCAAATGGCGCCATCGACCAACGTGGCAGAATCACCCCGCATGCCGAAGAGCTCCGCCGCTAAATCGGCACCCGGGCCGCGAAGTTTCAATACCCCCTTCGCCGCGCTGGATGATCTCAGAAAAGCAGACTCACCCTCAAACGCCGAATAGTCGAACTGAGACGCGATAATCTTGAAAGCCGGCCGAGGTTGAGGCACTCTAGTATTGCAATTTTATGTTTAAGCGGGAGGCAACAGTTACTATATGGTTTCCGGAATCCTATTAGCCGCCGGTGAGTCGTCGCGGATGCAGGGCGCCTTCAAGCCGCTCCTCAAGTGGGGGAAGCGGACCGTTATCGGTGAATGCGTCCATCAGCTTCGTAATTCGCAGCTCGCCGATATCTTTGTCGTGCTTGGCCAT
>JBEIMN010000779.1:0-1570 GCA_040378705.1 Acidobacteriota bacterium | reverse complement strand
TTTCCACTCGCAAAATGCGATCACCCTGTTGATCACCGGGAGGTGTCAGCGAGATTCTGACTTAGCGGGAGCCAGATTCGGGGAGTATGAATAGCGGCGCGGAACACGGGCGCTGATCCCGGTCACCACCTCGTACGATATCGTACCTGCGGCTTCGGCCAGATCCTCGGCCAGGATGCGCTCACCACCCTGCTCACCGAGAAGCACCACTTCGTCGCCAGTCTCGACCGCGGCAACTTCCGTCACATCGATGATCGTCAGATCCATACTGACCCGCCCAACGATTGGCACAGCCTGACCCCTTACCAGAACCCGGCCACAATTCGACAGCGCCCGCCGCAGACCATCGGCGTAACCGATCGGCACCGTCGCGATCAGGCTTCCACTCCCCGCCCGGTCGGTTACAAATGAACAACCATACCCGAGTGGGGTTCCGGCCGGAACACGCTTGAGCATGACGATTCTGGAATGGAGCGACATCACCGGACGCAGCGCCGGCGCGAGTGGATCGGACGCCAGTACATCACGCACCAGCCCGTAAAGTGTGGCCCCCGCCCGCGCCAGCGTGCCGTGCGCTTCAGAATAGGCATGGATACCCGCACTATTGGCGAGATGACGCCACCTGATATCGAAACCCATCCCGGTAAGACCAGCAATCACCCGCTGATATCGCTCGATCTGCCCCAATGTGAATCCGCGCTCCGGGCCGTCCGCGTCGGCAAAATGTGTCAAAACACCAGTCAAACGAACGTGGCTCAAGGTCCGAAGAAAGTCTGCAAAATCGGTGACCTCGTCCGAGGGAACACCCAGTCGCCCCATCCCCGTATCGACCTTCAAATGATACTCGACCACACGGCCGGCTTCCCGCGCCCGATCATTCAACTCCGCCGCCGCGTCACGCCGAAATATTGCCGGGGTAATCCTGTCGGCAATCAGTCGATCAGCCTGCCCCTGCCAGAACCCTCCGACACAAAAGATCTCGCCGCCAAGACCCGCCGCCCGTAATTCGTGCCCCTCCTCGGGCAGCGCAACTCCGAACCAGTCCGCCCCAACCGCCGCGAGCGCCCGGCCACACTCGACCGCCCCATGGCCATAGGCGTTCGCTTTCAACACCGCCATCAACCGCGCTCCATCCGTCAGTTGGCGGCGCATCTCCAGATAGTTTGATTGCAGGTTTCCAAGATCGATCCCTGCCCAGGTCGGTCGCCCCGGCGTCTCGATGCCCAGCATAGTTCCTCCACCGGCTCCCGCCAAAAACGGACCATTACATCATTCCGCCATCACCATTACCCATCGATCCATCCGGCGCTCGATCCTCAAAGCGCGTCAATGATTTCAGGAAGACCAGCTCCACACTGCCAATCGGCCCGTTACGCTGCTTGCCAATGATGATCTCGGCGATATTCTGCTTATCTGTCTCCGGCTTGTAGACCTCTTCGCGGTAGATGAACATCACCACATCCGCATCCTGTTCGATACTTCCCGACTCGCGCAGATCCGAAAGCTGCGGTTTGTGCTGTCCAGTCCGCGTCTCCGGCGCACGTGATAACTGCGAGAGGGCGACCAACGG
>JBEIMN010000778.1:0-1574 GCA_040378705.1 Acidobacteriota bacterium | reverse complement strand
TGTGGGGCGGTTGCCGGTTTCCTGGTCGAGTTCAGCGCTCACCACGCCGTCTATTTTCTGCCGATCCAGGTTTTGATCCGTTGGCGTAATGAATCACGGCGCAAGAGCCTTCCATACCGGTTCTTTGTCGACCGCCTGATCCCGGCGCCATCCGGCAAGGGCATGATCATTCACGACTATCTGGTTGCGATCGAGCGCCAGGAGTCGGACTATGGTCGCGAGTTCACGACCATTGCCATCTCGTGACAGTCTTTCAGCCACCCAACTCACCCCATCGATAGTCATAACGAATCAGAGCGGCCACCCGGAAGCGAGAAGAACTGATGAAGAGAGATGCTCTTTTTAGTGGGCTGTTATGGCTCTGTCTCCTGGTTTCAGCGGCTGAGTGGCCGGCTGAAGGAAAGGTTCCGAAGCGACTGCCGGGCCAACGTGCGATCGTCGTCGATGATCGCTACTCCGCGCTCCGGGAGCGGCCGGAATCGCGTGCGACGCTGGTTCAGCGTCTGCGTCGTGGTCGCGTCGTCGGACTGCTCGGCTCCGTCAGGAACCGTGACGGGGAGCGATTCCACCAGATTGCTGTCAGCCGCAACCGAAGCGGCTGGATCTATGACGCGGCGATCGTCCGGCCGGGCAACCCGCTCGATGCCGCGCGGCTGCTCTCGCTGATTGAGGAGACGACTGATGACTACCAGCGAGTCATGCTGTTGCGGCTCGGCCAGCGCGAATTTCGACGAGCCCCAGCCATTGCACGGGCGATGCCCACGCTTGGGGAGAGGCTGGCGGAGACGCTGGCTCGGGTCGCCGAACGGCTGACCCTCGAGTCGCGGCGAAGATTTGGCACAGCAGAGCTGCCGCTCCGCCGAACACTCTTCCTCGGTTCGGCAAGCCTCGATCGCTACAACCGCCTCGGTATTCTATTCGATTATGATCCGGAGAATGATGAACTGAGATGGCGCAGGGAAGGGAAGTGACCGCAGATCAGGTAATGGCCGGACTCCGTCGGTCGAAGTCCGGCTCCCGCCGGTAAGGTAAAACGGTCATCTGCCGGCAGCCAGCAGGTAATCGATCAGTGGATCCTTTTCAGTATCGGTGACGACCGCTCCCCAGCGGATCATCTTCTCGACCTCGCGAACCCAACCGGCGCGTGACAGTCTTTGCTGCGTCGAAAGGTCAGCTTCATGGCAGAGCAGGCACTTCCTGGCAAAGATCTCCTGACCGGCGCCGGGCCTGCTCGCCGCCTTACGCCGGGGCGCGAAATTGGCAGCGAGATAGTCGATCAGCACCTCACGGTCAGAGCCTGACCCGGATGCATTTGACCCCGCGGCGTCTCCGATTACCGCCCCCCAGCGAATCATCTTGTCGACCTCGCGAACCCAGCCCGGCCGGGAGAGGCGCTGCGAGACGGTCAGATCCGCGCCATGGCACGACAGGCAGTTGCGCCGGAATATCTCAGCGCCCGGTCCTGCTGGCAGGTCGTCAGGCTGCGCCGCCGCCGGGCTGATCCCGATAACAGCGATCACCCCGATCACGACCATCACCGCAACTAATTGCGAGCACCTTTTTATCCATAACCC
>JBEIMN010000777.1:0-1589 GCA_040378705.1 Acidobacteriota bacterium | reverse complement strand
TCAGCGGCCTGGTCTGATCCGGCAAGTGACGCCGTATGCGAAGAGGCCGCCTCAGCGCCAACCGAACTCCGGCCAGCCTTGACGGCGACAATCGGCTTCGCGCGCGATACCAGCCGCGCCGTCCGCGCAAACCGCCGCGGATTTCCGAAACTCTCCATGTAGAGCAGAATCACATCCGTCGCCTCATCCGACTCCCAGAACTGGAGCAGGTCGTTGCTCGACACATCGGCACGATTGCCAATGCTGATAAACGATGAGACGCCAAGACCAAGCTGTGCCGCCTGCTCCATCAGTGCAATGCCAAGCGCCCCCGACTGTGAACTCATCGCGACGTTGCCAGCCGGCGGATCGACGTGCGCAAATGTGCCCAGCATCCGTGTCCCCTCGGCGGAGTTGACCAGCCCCATACAGTTCGGGCCAACCAGCCGCATTCCAGAGCCGCGACAGATCCCGAGCAGCTCCTCCTCGAGCGCGATCCCCTCCTGACCAACTTCTGCGAAACCGGCCGTGATGACACACAACGCCCGCACTCCGATCGCCGCGCAGTCGCGCGCGACATCAAGGACCTGCCCGACCGGAATAACGATAAAGACAAGTTCCGGCACCTCCGGCAGATCACGCAGGCTCGCGTATGACCTGACACCCGCAATCGATGGCGAACCCGGATTGACCGGATAGATCGTTCCGGTATACCCCCAGCGCAACAGATTACGAAAAAGCGAGCCTCCGACCGAACCCGGATTACGGCTCGCCCCGACCACGGCGATCGTCCTTGGAGCCATGACCGATCGCAGCGAGGTTCGCTCAGACTGCGCCTCCTGCTTTTCACGTCGCGACTCGGCAACCTCGCTCCGTGAGATCGGAAACTCGAGGTGCGTCACCCCGTAACTGATTCCGGAAGTGATGGCATACCCAGCCTTGCGAAAGACGGAGAGCATCGTCCGGTTATCGGCCAGCACATCGGCGCTGAAATAGAGGATTCCATTCTCCCGCCCAATCTCGGCCAGCGTGTCGAGCAGGACCGTCCCAATCCCCCTCCGCTGCATCGAATCCTCGACCAGGAACGAGACCTCTGCAACATCCGGACGATCGGACGTCGCGTGATAACGCCCGACCGCAACTATGCGCTCGTCCTCCCCCTGTCCCTGCAATACCACCAGCGCGACGTGCGCTCGTCCATCCACCGCCACCAACTGGTCAAGCATCGAATCGGGCAGCGAAGTGATCATCCGCAGAAAACGAAAGCGCTTCGACTCCGGTGAACAACGGTTGAATAGCTCGAGGATCGCGTCGCGATCCTCCGGCTGAAGCGGACGCATTCGCAGCATCAATCCATCGCGCAACAGAACATCGAGCGGATATGTATTCATGATTATCAGTCCGTCTGTTTCGTAGCTGTATCGCCGCCATCCGGCTGCCAGATTCGTGGTTCGTAATAGCAGGCTGTTAGCCCGAGCCGCGTCGAAAGCCAGCGACGGTTGTTTGCCACCAGCCTGTAGAGCAGCAGTTCAAGCAGAAAGAGCGGTGGAATCGCGTAAATGAAGAGATTGAAGAGAAGGCCCACCCACCGCTGGCGGAGAAAGTAGTTG
>JBEIMN010000776.1:0-1596 GCA_040378705.1 Acidobacteriota bacterium | reverse complement strand
GCCGCTGCGGTCCACCCGGCCGCCGTACCAGACTGGTTGATCCCGTCCAGCGTCACTTCGCGCTTCTGAGCGCGCCAACTGGCATGGCCGTAAAATTTCTTGCCATAATTGGCGGCCAGATCGAGAATGTTGCGATAGGAGGTCAGATCGGTCAGCCGGCTGTCATTGGTCAACGAGATCACTGTCGCTTTGACCCCCGCGGCATTCTGCGTGAGGCTGTTTGAACTGAAGAGCGCATCACCTTCGATCTTCCATGAAGTAAAATTGAAGGTGTTGGTCAGTGTCCAGTGGCTATTCAGATCGAGGCTCAACCCGGCATCAAAGACCTTGCCTGGCCGCTCGATGTTACCGCTGCCAACCAGCTTCTTCTCAAGGATCGTCGAGCCATTGCTCGCGATTCCGGTCGAGATCTCATAGTATGGCGCCTTCATCCGCTCGTCATCGATGAATCCGCGCAGCACGACGTGCAGTCGATCACTGATCGATCCACGAACATTGGCACGGGTGACGATCGCCCGTGAACGGAGCGGCACATCACGATCAAGCGAAGTGATCGCGCCCGGTCGCGGCGCCGGCTGCCCAAATCCTGGATCGAGCCCCGGCTTCGAGGTGATCGTCGGATCGTTACGGAACTGACGATAGAAGGTCTCGGCTCCGAAATTCCAGCCCTTCCAGTTGACCTCCATCCCCGCCGTGTAGTCATCGGTATGCCAGCGCGCGTCGCCCAGCAACTGGAACATATCACTCTCATAACTGTAGGTTGGATTCCACCGCCCCTTCGCCATGCTCCGGCCATATCCAAGATTGAACTGAACTGCCCGCCGTGGCAGCAGCTTCAGCCGATAATCCGAGACCTGCTGCCGAAGATCGTGATTGCGATACCCAAGTACGAACTCCGGGCCAAGCGTCCGGAAATAGTTGAAGCGGCGAACCGATGCGTCGAACTGATAGACGCGGTTCTTGTCCATCCGCATAGTCATTGTCTGCGCGACGTCACCACCGGCATTATTGACATCGACCTTCAGGAAATCGAAGAGGACCCCGGTGCCTGGCCGCGCACGCATATCGAGCGAATAGTCGAGCAGCCGGAACCCGTCACGAACATTGACGTCCGAGAGGAACCGGTCACGGTTTCCGCCCGTACTCTCCGAACGATACCCAACCTCCATCGATGAACGTGTCGAATAGATCCCCCACTGTGTCCCCGCTTCGGGCGGCGCCGACTTTTTGACGGCGCTCTTGTCGACCGCCACCTTTGCCCGCTCACCTTCCGCAGCCATCTCCTTCACCTGCTGACTCGTATCCTGCTTCTCGACACTCTGCTGTGCCAGCACCGGCATCCCGAAGGCGAGAAGCCCCGTCGTCAGTAAAGCCGCACCCAGGCAACCTGTAACTCTTGATTTTATCTGGTCTCTCTGTCTCATGGTCTGCCTCACTTTCCTACCGGTAGAAGCGATCCTTGTTGGATCCGTGAATTTCCAGGTGGCACGAAGTGCAATTCGCGATTCTTGGCGTATTGATGTCGTGGAAGGATGGGGTCGTTGGTCCGATGCCCGCTCCCTCGACGGTCGCGCCCGGCGCGTTTGAATGGCACTC
>JBEIMN010000775.1:0-1596 GCA_040378705.1 Acidobacteriota bacterium | reverse complement strand
GGTCTGGCCGATTTTGACCGCCTTTGGCTGCCCGGCGCCATTCTGCCCGCCCGGTCCTCGTCCTCCACCCTGGGCAGCTCCCTGGGCTGCACCCGGAGCCCCGCCCGGAGCCGTCGAATTGCCTCGATTGCAGGAGCTGCTGAAGATTGCCACGGTCAGGAGTAGGATAAGTGCCGCGTTATATTTACGATCGAAAGAGTTCATGAAGTATCTGGTCCTGAATGAATGTCGTTTATTGTTGCGCAATGGGCAGGTGGATTATAATCCTGCTTATAACCGCGCCGGAACATTATAGCCTGAGTAAGTATTCACTTTACAAGCATTGTGAGGATAGTTCCGGAGTTTACGCCTTGGAGATGACGCCGCCGGCGGTTGGTGTGGACGGTGACGAATCGGAGATACGAGAAACCTTGAGGAGAATAGAATGCGAATGAAAATTTTACGTCCGGTGCTGATGACCGGAGTAGGTTTGATGCTGATGGCAGTATTGCTGGGCGTGGTGACGACCGGAACTATTCCGCGAACCTTCCTGACAACAGAGCTGATCTTTCCGCTCGAACACTGGCACAATCATTCATCGATGGTCGCTGAATCACCAAATGGCGACCTGATCGTCTCGTGGTTTCATGGGTCCGGCGAGCGTCAGGCAGACGATGTCCGAATTGAAGGGGCGCGATTGAAGAAGGGTGCGCGGGAGTGGAGTCCCCGCTTTACGATGGCCGATACTCCGGGCTATCCGGATACAAACTGTACAATCTTCATCGATCCGCGGCAGCGGCTCTGGCTGCTCTGGCCAACGATCCTTGCCAACGAGTGGCATACCGCGCTGATGAAGGTTCGCGTTTCATCAAACTACCTCAAGGATGGTCCTCCCGTCTGGGAAAGCTCCGAGGTGATGCACCTCACCCCCGGACAGGAGTTTGTCGATGAGGTTGACCGTGTGATGGCCGAATGGGAGAAGGAACTGACCGACACGCCGACCGCGCAGCAGCCGCGGCTTCGGAAATATATCGCCGAGATTCGGCAGCAGGCCGCGGATAAACTTTCACGCCGTCTCGGGTGGATGACGCGCGCGCATCCGTTTCTACTCGATGGTCAGCGAATGATCGTTCCACTCTATTCCGATGGATTCTCTTTCTCGCTCATGGCGATCTCTGACGATTGGGGCGCGACCTGGAAGACGAGCCGCCCGCTTATCGGAAAAGGAAATATCCAGCCGAGCATCGTCAGGAAGAGCGACGGGACCCTGTACACACTAATGCGCGACAATGGACCAGCTCCGAAACGTCTTCATCAGAGCTACTCACGGGATCGTGGAGAGACCTGGGCCCCGGTAACCGACAGTTCCCTGCCCAATCCCGGCGCGGGAGCAGAGATCATCGGCCTCCGGAACGGCCACTGGGCGCTGATCTTCAATGACACAGAGATTGGCCGGAATAGACTTGCCGTTGCCATCTCCGATGATGAGGGGCAGACCTGGAAATGGAAACGCTACCTCGAGAACGATCCGGCCGGCCCGAGTGGCGGGCAATATCACTATCCGTCGATAATGCAGGCGCGTGATGGCTCACTGCACGCAACCTACAGTTACCACCT
>JBEIMN010000774.1:0-1600 GCA_040378705.1 Acidobacteriota bacterium | reverse complement strand
CAGCTTCAGTCAGAATGTCATGCTCGACCCGCGACCGATCACCGAATTGATCCTCCGCCGGGATCCGGCTGGCGCCGCCCCAGCCTGGCACCTCATAACGCACAAAAAGCTCGGCGAACGGGTCACCGAGCTTCATCTGCGCGAGTTTCTCCGGCTGATTATCGATTAAGCCGGGCACGATCCGCTGCCTGCACTAATCGACCGGCGACAGGGCTCCGAGGATGTGGTATCCATCGTCGACATAGATCACCTCGCCGGTTATCCCACGGCTCATGGAGCTGAGCAGAAATACCGCCGTATCGCCGACCTCCGCCTGTTCGGTCGCCTTGCGCAGCGGAGAGATCTGACGGTGGTTCTCGACCATCTTCGTGATCCCGGAGACACCGCGAGCCGCAAGTGTACGAATCGGACCAGCAGAGATGGCGTTGACGCGAATGCCACGTGGTCCAAGATCGCAGGCAAGATAGCGAACCGAGGCCTCGAGTGCCGCCTTGGCGACACCCATCACATTATAGTGCGGAACGACGCGCTCTGCGCCAAGATAGGTCAGTGTAATGATCGACCCGCCGTTGGTCATCAGTGGCAGCGCGGCACGCGAGAGCGCGACCAGCGAATAGGCGCTGATGTCGAGCGCCGTCGCGAACCCCTGACGTGTCGTCGCTACAAACTCACCCGCCAGCTCTTCACGCGGCGCATACGCGACCGAATGGACCAGAAAATCGATCGTTCCCAGCTCCAACTCCACGTTCCTGATAAAAGCGGCAATCTCTTCGTCACTGCTGACATCGCACGGAAAGAGGCTCGCTCCCTCGACTTCGGATATCAACTCCTCGACGTTGCCCTTCAACCGATCGTTCTGGTAACTGAAGGCAACCTTTGCCCCCTCCCGGATTGCCGCCTCGGCAATCGCCCAGGCGATACTGTGCTTGTTGGCCACGCCAATGACCAATCCTTTTTTTCCTTCAAGCAGCATGTGGTTCGATCATCCCTTCCTGAATTATTTTCAAAGCTCAAAGCAGCCTCAAACCACGAAGATACCATGAATCGGCCGGTCTGTCGTTGCTCAGGCGTTCCACATTTGCACGGCAATCGCCTATTATCTTAAGTGATTATCGTTACAACTCGAAAAGGATTGAATAATCATGAGTGAATGGACCGGCAGACGTGCCCTGATTACCGGAGCCTCATCCGGAATCGGCAGAGCATTTGCGAAACACCTTGCCCGGCAGGGGGCGAACCTCGTTCTCACCGCGCGCTCGATCGAGCGATTGCGGCAGACCGCCGACTCAATTATCGCTGAGATTCGAACCGAGACCGGTGAAAATCTGACCGACCAGATCAGGATCGAGCTGATCGCCGCCGACCTTGCCCATCCGGAATCTCCGCAATCGATCTTTGACCAGACCGCCGCCGCCGGGCTCACCATCGACCTCCTGATCAACAATGCCGGCTTTGGAATGGCCGGCCCCTTCACCGAACAGACGCTCGACCGGCAGTTGGAGATGATCCAGGTCAATGTCAACTCACTCGTCGCCCTGACAAGACTCTTCCTGCTTTTTAGTCAATAATAAATACATACCCGCAATCTTGCTTCCACCTT
>JBEIMN010000773.1:0-1614 GCA_040378705.1 Acidobacteriota bacterium | reverse complement strand
CCCCCCCTCACCCGCCACCCCGACGACGGCCGGACCGCCCTGCGCGAACAGCCACCCGTGACGAGCGAGGGCGAGACGGCACGCGACTGTGACGATGCGATCAGCCTGCGAAAACTGGACGATGGCAACTTTGAACTGAGCGTCCACATTGCAGATGTCAGCCACTATGTCCGCTCCGGAACCCCGCTCGATCAGGAGGCGCGGCTGCGCGGAACCTCTGTCTACTTCCCGGAGCGTGCAATCCCGATGCTTCCCGAATCACTCTCAAACGTCATCTGCTCGCTCAACCCGCAGGTTGACCGACTGGCGATGTCGGCAATCATGACTGTCGACGGGCGTGGTGCGGTTACAAGCTACAAGCTGCGCGAAACGGTGATCCGAAGCGATGAGCGAATGACCTATACCGATGTCAACAGGCTCCTTCGGCATTCGGACCCACAACTCGCGCAGCGCTATGAGGGCCTGACCGAACTCTTCAAGGTCATGGAGGAGCTGGCGAAAATTCTGATTCGCATGCGTGAGCAGCGCGGGGCGATCGACTTCAACCTGCCGGAGTCTGTCTTCGAGTTCGACGATGAGGGACGGATCGCCGGTGTGCTGAAGGCCGACCGGAATATCGCTCATCGCATCATCGAAGAGTTCATGCTGCTTGCCAATGAGACAGTCGCCGGCCACATGCAGAAGCTCGGGGTCCACTCGATCTACCGTATCCACGAAAAGCCGGAACCACAGCGCGTCTGGGAGTTTGCCGAGCTGGCCCAGGCCTATGGTTTCAAATTCCCGGTCGCCGATGTCGGCTCACGTGATTACCAGCGATTGTCAAAGGATCTCGAGGGAAAGCCGGAAGAGCGTGTCCTCGCCTTTGCGATGCTCAGATCACTCCAGCGTGCACGCTACTCCGCCGATAACGAGGGCCATTTCGGTCTTGCCGCCCCCGTCTATACCCACTTCACCTCGCCAATTCGCCGTTATCCAGACCTGATCGTCCACCGGATACTCCGCGGACTGCTCCATAAATCACCCGACTGGGGTGATTCAGCACTTGCCCCGGCAATTAAAGGTAGTGGAAAGAGAGCGCCAGGTCCGATCGATCGCGGGGAACTCGAATTGATGGCGACGGAATCGAGCGAGCGCGAACGTGGCGCCGATGCGGCGGAGGCGGAGATCGATGAGTGGCGGAAGGCGGTCTTCATGGCCGGCCACCTCGGTGAGGAGTTTGATGGAACGATCACCAATGTCCGTGATTTTGGCTTCTTCGTCGAACTCGAGGATTTCTTCATCGAGGGGCTGGTTTCGGTCAGGAGCCTGACGGACGATTTCTATCAGTATGATGAACGAAGCCATTCACTGATCGCCAGAGGGGCTAAAGCTGCCAAAGGCATAAGAAGTGGCCAAAATGAAAAAAAGCGGTACCGACTTGGTGACAGGATCCGGATCAGGGTCGACCGGGTCAATGTCGACCGCCATCTGGTCGACTTCTCTGTCGTGACAAAAGATGGGCGTGGGGCGAAGAATGGCCGGCAGCGAAAGGGGCAGCGGTAGTCGACGAGTTCTCGCCCGGTTGCCCCATTTGCTGGTTGTCTGCTCACGCCGGGGCGTGGCATCGCGTGATTT
>JBEIMN010000772.1:0-1614 GCA_040378705.1 Acidobacteriota bacterium | reverse complement strand
GGGCGGTGACGCCGCACATGCATCTGTTGGGAAAGAGTATTCGGGTCGAGTTGACGCGGGCTGGTTCAACCAGTCCGGAGTGTCTGGTCAACATTCCGAAATGGGATTTCAACTGGCAGGGAACCTATCTGTTCAAGCGTGCGATCGATCTTGCTCCGGGCGCAAGATTGCGTCTCGTCTGTAATTACGACAATTCGGCGGAAAATCCGAACAATCCGCGGACTCCCCCACAGCCCGTGCGCTGGGGTGAGGAGACGACGGATGAGATGGCGCTTGCCTTTATCGGCTTCACGGTCGATCTGCTGGCGCTTCCGCTCTCGGCGCCGACGCTGGACGAGGTGGTAGCCGACGAGACGGGCGGCCTCGCGGTGCGTGGGGCAGGCTTTCTGCCGGGGGCGGATATCCTGGTCAGCGGGCAGGCGTTGCGGGATACGGCCGGAGTGGCGGCGACGGCGACGACGCGGCTTCGATCGGAAGATTTGTGGAAGGTGGCGGCGCCGCCGGGTGAGCCGGTCGAGGTCGTGGTGATCAATCCCGATGGGGTGCGGAGTCCGGCGGTTCGTTTCGTCAGATCGGGGCAGGCGCGCAGCCTGGCGACGGTGTCGGCGGCCAGTTATCGCGCTGAGGCGCTGGCGCCGGAGGCGATCGCTGCCGCCTTTGGAAGCGGTCTGGCGACCTCGACGGCCGTTGCGACAAGCCTCCCGCTTCCGACGGAGCTGGCCGGGACGCGAATTCGCGTCAATGGAGTGCTTGCGCCGATCTTCTTCGTCTCGCCGGGGCAGGTCAACTTCCTGGTGCCGAAAGGTGTCCAGAGCGGCGCTGGCATAATCGAGCTGTCGTCCGGGGATCAGACCCTTTCGCGTGGTCCGATCAATCTGGCGACGGTTGTCGCGAGCCTCTTCACTGCCAACTCCTCGGGATCAGGTGCGCCGGCCGCCCTGGCGACGAGGGATGGCCAGGTCTATTCGGCGGTCGGTAATCCGGATGGCACCTCGAATCCGGTCGCGCCAGGAGACTATCTGGTGCTTTTCGGGACCGGTTTTCGCAACACCCCGTCCGGGGCGGTTTCGATCAGGATTGGTGATCGTGAAGCACCGGTACTTTACGCCGGGCCGCAGGGAGGGTACGCCGGTCTCGATCAGATCAATACGCAGGTTCCAGCCGGCCTCAGCGGCGCGGTCGACGTCGTGGTCTCGATCGGCATGAAGACGGCCAACCGGGTGACGGTCAATGTACGGTAGTCGGATTTATCAGGCAGGATAGGGCATTTAGTTTTTAAGGAAAGGAAATGTTTTCGTGTGAAAAGTCGTGGGGAAGGAGCAGAAAGTCATTTTCGGCAAGATACTCCATTGCCTGGATGAACTCTCCGACAGAGCCGCTTACTGTGGCCTGCGCGAGCTTATTTGTCCTCATTTTGAACCAGTCTTATTATTAGCTCATCTGAAACCCATAGACCTGAATCTTTCAATGCTTTCAGTCCAGGTGCTATCGCATTAATTATTCCACGGCGTTTCGCCTCAACAATAACGCCAAGAGTTCCAATTACCTTTAGTTGAAGGCTGGATGCAGCTCGACGAGCAGCAGAATCGTCAATAATTGCTATGTGTTCCTGAT
>JBEIMN010000771.1:0-1622 GCA_040378705.1 Acidobacteriota bacterium | reverse complement strand
CTGTCAGAGCTGGGCCTGGTGCTGCTACTGCCGAGTGACCGTGGCGAAAGGTGAAGACATGCCGACCGGAGGTCCGCGCACCCCCGTGCACAGAGGATTTCCAATCGCAACATGCGATCACCCTGGCAAAAGCCCGGCTGGCATTGATGGTTTCAGCCTGACAGTTGTCAATCAGACGTCGATGAAATAGTATGTAGTCCCGTGTCTATCAGCCGAAAATCTCAGTCAAATGACCGGAGGAAGCGTTGGATGGAATATCCTTATTTTCCATAACAATCGATTTCCCGATCCTATCAATCACGGCGGCCCCTGAATTTATTGCCCCGATTCAGAGGTTGACGCCGTCGATGGAGAGACAATGAAGACAGCCATAATGAAGACAGCCAGGCTCTTATTTCTGTTACTGATTATTCCAGTCGCATCATTTGGACAGACCGATTCAGGTGGACTCCGGCCGTTACCGCGTGGACTTTCGATTCCATCGGGGACGATCATCGATGTCAGGCTTTCGACGACCGTTCGAACCAACACCTATCTTGATGGCGATGTGATCGCCTTTGAGGTCGCGCAGCCGGTTGTTGCCCGGGGAGTTGTGGTGATCGAAAAGGGCGCGTTTGCAAAGGGGAGAGTCATCAAGTCGAAGAGAGCCCGGACCTTTGGAAAAGGTGGAGATCTGTTCTTTATGATCAACGAGGTCACCGCGGTCAATGGCAGCCGGATACCGGTTCAGCTCAATTACAGGTTCAAGGGGGTCAACGATCACGCACGGACGAATACGGAGATAATCACGACCGCGGCGGCGGTCGGACTGGGGACGTATGGGATTGGCGCACCGGTTGGGGTTCTCATCGGCTTTTTCAGAAAGGGTGCGGAGGTTGAGCAGCCGGAAGGGAAGCTCTTCGAGGTGCGGGTGAGTGGAACCTTCAGTCTTGGCGATGGAGAACTGGCATCGACACCGGCGGCGGAGGCAGGAACCGCGACGGGGCGGGCGGCATCCCTGCCATCGATCTTCGATCCGGGCAGGGTGACACTGAACCAGATTCTCAATACGGCACATCTGAGTGATCTGCGGTGAGAGTGGGATTAAAATAGATAAAAATTTCACCGGTCGACAAAATGACCGGGAGCGAAGCGTCTATACAGATGGAAGCAGGCGCTTCCGGAATATGTGAGTTTCGCGTGCGGCATCGTTGATAAGGCGTTGCCGCCTTTTTTTGTTCAAATCCGCTTATAGCCTCTCGCCAGTTCTTCTGCCAACTTCAGGCCAGCTTTAGACGAAACGTTGCCAAACGTTGCCGGATTTGATGACAAGGGTGCTCGAATTCGGCTACCCTGTGAAACGTCTCCAAAATAAACAGACAACTTGTGAATGGAAGAGGGAGGTCATGATGACGGCAAGTGACGTAACCGGTACGCGGCGCGCATTTTTGCGAGGGGCAGCGGGTCTGGCCTTGACGGGTGCAGCAGTTGGCAGCGGGGTAAAACGGCGGAGGGTGATCGATACGCACACGCATTTTTACGACCTTGGCCGGCCGCAGGGAGTTCCGTGGCCGCCGAAGACGGAGCCGGTGCTCTATCGGACACACCTTCCACCGGAGTTTCGGCAGTTGACAGCCGGGCTT
>JBEIMN010000770.1:0-1624 GCA_040378705.1 Acidobacteriota bacterium | reverse complement strand
ATTGAGCTTCAATCGGGTCTGGTCTGCTGGCCGGAGACGGCGATCAGGATGAAGCGATAGGTTGCAGGCTGGCTCATAGCTGATCAGGTATGAGCCAGCCCACGACGTGCCGAAATCTGCAGTAATCTATAACCTATGAAAGTCAGTGCTCTCATCCTGGTTCTGTTTTTTGGTGGTGTTACAGCTACCAAAGTTATGGCGCAGCCGGTATCTTCGCCGGCGATCCGTGAGAAGCTGGTAGCCGGAATTGAACGGACAGCTCGTGAATTCGACGGCGTCCTTGGTGTGGCAATCAGGGATTTGAAGAGTGGCGAAGAGATTCTGATCAACGAGGGGCTGACTTTCCCAACCGGGAGTTCGATCAAGATTGCGATTCTGATCGAACTCCATAAACAGGCGGCGGCCGGGACATTGAAGCTGACCGAAACGCTGCCGGTCGACGCCCGTAATCAGGTCGGCGGAAGCGGTGTCATCCTCCATTTCGCGGAGGGAACATCAAGGCTGAGCCTGCACGACCTCTCGGTGCTGATGATCGCCCTCAGCGACAATAGTGCGACAAATATTCTGATCGACCGTCTTGGCATGTCCAATATCAACCAGACTCTCGATGATCTGGGGCTCAGGGCGATCCGGCTTCGACGCAGGATGATCGACCTCCCGGCCATGGCCAGCGGGCGTGAGAACATCGCGACGCCGCGAGAGGCCGCACGGCTGATGGGGATGCTGGCGGAAGGGAGAGTCATCAACCAGGAGGTCAGTAACCTCGTGCTCCGAGCACTGCGGATTCCCAAGGTGAGTCCGATACCGAGGTTGATTCCCTCCTCCGTCTCGATCGCCAACAAACCCGGAGGCGTCGAGGGGGTTGCCTGCGACTGGGCGCTGGTCGAAGTGCCCAATCGTCCTTTTGCGATCGCGGTAATGACGACCTGGAATGGGGAGTCGGCGGGGGCGGATGAGGCGATTGCGAAGATCGCCCGAATGTCGTACGACTACTTTTCACGCCTCGCGCGTTCTACAACATACGGTGCACGTGTGCCGCTTTCCATACTTAAGTAATATCAGAGTTCATCAGCCTGATTGACTGGAGAATCTCCGCTTGTCAGCAGTCGAATAAAGGCACTGGTCGCGGGGCTGAAGACCTTACCACGGCGGTGAATGATCCCGATTGGCCTGGTAAAATCCCCTTCTTCAAAGAGAGTTGAGATCAGCAGCCCGGCCCGGACCTCGTTCTCAACTGCCCGTTCCGGCAGAATCGAAATTCCATTTCCGACCTCAACCGACCGCTTAATCGTCTCGATATTGTCAAACTCCATCACGGTTCTGACCGTAACGCGATGTTGGCGGAGAATTCTGTCGATCGTCTTGCGGGTAGGAATATCTTTTTCAAACGCGACAAAGTCCTCTCCCGCCAGATGTGTGAGACTAATTCGGCTCGAACGAGATCTCGAAACCGCCCCACCAACCCGCTCCAGAATCGAGTGGCTGGGGCTGCAGACCAGGACCAGCCGCTCATCGCAAAATGGAATCACTTCAAGGCTCGGCTTGCGGAGCGGAAGCGCGACCATTCCGAGGTCGATCGACTGATTACGGCAGGCCTCATAAACCTTGTCAGTTCGACCATATT
>JBEIMN010000769.1:0-1627 GCA_040378705.1 Acidobacteriota bacterium | reverse complement strand
TTATGAAGAGGGTTTTAGATCCTGAAAAGGAGATGTCTCAATGAGATTACCAGGATGGAGAAACAGGAACGTCGAGGTCGAGCGCGAAGAGGGTGCACGCAAGCTGCACGAAGCCGCGTGGCCCGACATGTTTGCCAACCTCCAGAGCGCCTACGCCGAACTGACCAACACTCAATTCGAACTTGAGCGCCGGACGGCGGAGATCGCGGAGACACGTGACGTCTTTCAGCAGGTCGTATCTTCCATGTCGGAAGCGCTCTTTCTGACCGACCGTTCAGGACGCGTTATCAGGGCCAATCCGGCGGCGGCGACACTGCTTGAATGCACGGAGACCGCGCTCATTGGTCGACCACTCACCTCCGTCTGCCACTCTGAATCGATTCCGGCCACTCCCTGGAAACTGATGGAGATGGCTCCCGACGGCAAGCTGACCAACCTCGAAATCGACCTTCCAACGGCAAGCGGACTCCTGATCCCGGTCAGCTTCTCGCTCGGCCTCATGCACGACAAGCAGAACAAGGTTACCGGCGTGCTGGCCGTCGCTCGCGACATGCGTGTCCAGCGCAGCCTGATCAACAGCCTGGTTGCGGCCAGAAAGCGCTTTCAGGAGCTGATCGAATTTGCTCCCGATGCCATCGTCATTGCCAATCAGGACGGCGAGATCGTTCTTGTCAACTCGCAGACAGAGAAGCTGTTTGGATACCAGCGCGAAGATCTGCTCGGCCAGCCGGTCAATCTGCTCATCCCCGAACAGATCCAGAAAGAGCTTCACCGCTTTCATTCCCCCGATTACAACCTGTCGATCATTCTCAATCCCGGACCTGGCCCCGGACCTGACCCCGGACCTGGCGCAGGGCCGGGGCCTGAGTTTGGGGCTGTTCCCATCGATGATTTCTCTGCCGACTATTTTGGCCGGGTGATGGAGATCAGCGGTGGCATAGAGTTCACCTTCGTCGATCACACCGGACGTGAAATGCTGACCGAGGTGACGAGTCGCCAGATCGATACCGAGGACGGCCTCCTCGTCATGAGCTTCGTCCGCGACATCTCCGCCCGCAAACGCGCGGAAAAGGAGAAGGTCGTCGCTGAAACCAGATACGAGGAGCTCTTCGAGAACGCCAATGACATGATCTATACCCTCGATCTCGAGGGCAATTTCACCTCTTTCAATCGGATGGCCGAAAGGCTCACCGGCTATCCTGCCGAACAGGCACTGCGGATGAATATCGCCAGGATTGTTCCTCCCGAGCAGCTCGAACTGGTCACACAGCGTCTGGCGACGGGTGTGGACGGTGAGCCGGTTCAATCGAGCCGTACCTTCGAGCTCGAGATCCTTGGCCGCGATCAGCGCCGAATCCCGATCGAGGTCAGTACACGCATCATTTATGAGAACGGGCTCCCGGTCGGACTTCAGGGGATCGCGCGTGACATCACGGAGCGGAAGCGAATGGAGGATGTTCGCGCCGAGCTTTTCGCACGTGAGCAGGAGGCGCGCCGCGTTGCAGAGGATGCGAGCCGGATGAAGGACGACTTCCTCGCCATGATCTCACACGAATTGCGCGCTCCGCTGACCTCGATTCTTGGCTGGGCGCAGATGCTTCGCTCTGGTTCGCTCGATCGTCCAGCG
>JBEIMN010000768.1:0-1630 GCA_040378705.1 Acidobacteriota bacterium | reverse complement strand
GATCGAGCTTCTCCCATTCACCAGCCATCTCGGAATGGAGTGTCGCCATCTGCGCGCCCGATGATCGTGGCCAGCGAAATTGCAGGTGGCAGCCTGGACAGCGCGTCATCTCAATCTCCATTTTGGCGGCGCAACGCGACGATCAATTCGTGGAGCCGAGCCGCCCGATTGGCAGATGTATGGTCACGGAGAGTCCGGCGCTGGCCTGCTGCACCGATCGCCCGCCGCTCGGTGTCATTTTCGAGCAGATAGAGTGCCTTCTCGAGACACTCCTCGGCCGAGCGATAGGTGACTACCTCGACCTCCGGCTCGAAGAGTTCTGCCAGATTCTTCTTCCAGTCGGTGAGCAGGCAGGCTCCCATTCCAGTCGCCTCGTAGAGCCTGATGTTGCCGGCATAGCTTTCGGCCAGATCGCCGTGATTGTTCAGGGCGATCTTCGAATCGGCCATCAATTGGTAGTATTCGAGCCCGAAGACCGCCGGGTGAGTCCGATCCGGAAAACGATCCCTCAGTGGAACCTGGTCAGGATCGCGCATGCCATAGGCTCCCAATTTCAGGATGGGGATCTTCGAGTGGAGGCGGGCCGGAACTCCGAAGAGGTCGAGCAGGCGATTGCCGTGGTAGCTCAGTTTCTCAAATCGAGAGATGGGATCGACAAAGTTGGCCCAGAGTTCCATTGGTGTCTGCTCCATCATTACTTCGATCAGAATTTCGCGCTCGTTCCAGATGCCATAGGGGCTGCCGATACTTCCGGCAAAGGTGATTGGGAGGTGGCGGTCACCTTCGGTCGCGATCATCGGCAGGACTGCCGGTTCAAAGGAGAGCGGCAAGACCTCTGAGTTGGCGCCGCCGTCACGCATCTTCGCGGCGAGGTTCGGAACGCAGGTCAGCACGAGGTCGAGGTCGCTGAAGGCGCTGAAGTCGACCGTTGGCGCGCCACGCCAGCCGATGATCGTCACCTGCTTTCCGCAGATACGGCGCAGCTCATCACGGAACTCACGGTCGCAGACATACAGATCCTGCAGGAAAATGACGTCCGGCTGAAATTCACGGGCCTGAGCGAGGGCGATCTTTTTGAGCCAGCCCTTCTCGTCGAAGGCGACGCCATGTTCGATCGCCCACGCCTGCTGGAGCTGCTTCACTGTCAGGAAGTAGTCGCGAACATCGTAGCCGTGCGTCTCCATCTCGCGTGCCGGAAGCACCAGCGCGCCATAGAAGGTCTTATCAAACTCCCCCTTCAGTTGCTCGTATGAGAGGGTAGAGAGATCTGGCCGACCGGCGAGGAAGCGACGCGTGAATTCAGAATAGACGCCCGAGAATTTGAGAAAACGTTCGCTCATCGATATTTGAGGATGAAAATTGTTCCAGCAGGGAAAAACCTGATTATCGGGTTTGCTAAATAGCGAAGTCAAATCGTGAGATTGACGGGTCAATAATAAAAAATAGCCGAATGGCAGCTTAATAAATCGACAGCTTTCTGCCGGGCGGAGATCAATTCTGATTTGATTGCATTCTATTGGAGTGTATGGAAATATGGCCACTGGCCCGGCTGGCGGGTCTGGCCGGGGCTCCGGATGAGATGGGGCAGCGCGTGCCACACTGATACTGAAGGCCTTTTTGACCAGCGACG
>JBEIMN010000767.1:0-1638 GCA_040378705.1 Acidobacteriota bacterium | reverse complement strand
GGGTCGGCGGCGAGGTTCTGTAGAATCAGTGTTGCGTATCGCTGAATCTCGGCGTCGGGCGAGTCGACGAGCTCAATCACCGCCGGCACGAGCTCGACATAGGCAGGGTGCGTTGACACTGAAGCGGCAATGTTACCGACAGCGAACGTGGCATAGCGACGCGCGGCCGGATCAGTTCCCTTCTCCGGAACCGAATCCTTGAGATGGGTGTGACGCGCGTACCGGCCAAGCTGGCTGTAGGTATCCGCCGGCTTCTCCTTACCGCTGACAAAGGTGTGATGGGCATCCCAGAGCAGTTGGGCGGTCGGAAGGTTGATGCCCTTCAGGATGCTTGACAATGATTTTGACTCGCAGAACTCATCGTGAGATTCAAGCAGCAGCGTCACCCCACTGCCCCTGGCATATTCGTGCATTGCCTTGAAGCCTGCGACGATCGTCTCGATCGCGGCGTCCATGCTCTGGCCAGGGACGAGCTTCCCGCCGAAGACGCGAACGTAGGGCGACTTCATCTCGTGTGCGAGGTCGATATAGCGTTTCGCTTCGTCTATCTGCGCAGCCCGCTTTGCCGGATCGGGCTCACCGAGCCGCGATGAGGCGCCAAGATCCGAAATTTTGATATTGAGAGCGGCGAGGTCGCTGATCGACTCCTTCAATTTCGCCCCCGTAAACTGGGGAGATTTCGTGATATCGACATCGGCGAGGAGTCCGCGAAGTTCGAGCGCCGCGTAGCCGTTTCTGCTCGCCTGGTCAAGAATCGTCTTCCATTCCCATTTTGGACAGCCAAGCGTCGAATAAGCGATTGGAAGCGGACGGGGTCGACTCTGCGTACTTAGGATGGCGGGAAAGCCGGTCGTCCCGAGGACGGTGGTCGCTGCCGTCACCGATTTGATGAAATGGCGTCGCGTCAACTTGCTCATGAAATAGTCCTTTCAGCCCTTTAGCATGAAAGATGGAGCAAGGGATGCTCCATCATCGAAGGAAGATCAATACCAGCGATCTCGACCGAATAGTACGCTTCAAACAGCCACACCTGCAAGTAAAACAGGCGCGAAAACAGTCGATAAAGTGAAGAGTGGTCTGACGGTATCCACTCTGATAAGAAAGGTTTCGGCCTAATCGGCGACGATCGTCAATTTACTCGGCGACGATCGTCAATTTACTTGGAATGGGCCTGACACGTATGCTACTATCCGGCTGTTCGCTCAGAATTGCGGAGAGCTGGCAGAATGGCTATTGCACCGGTCTTGAAAACCGGCATCCGAAAGGGTATGGGGGTTCGAATCCCTCGCTCTCCGCCAAATAATCTCCAATCCTCCCTATCCAGTAAAATCGATTATTTATCTTCAGATACCGAATGTCTCTCGGGAGATCTCACGTGCAGGACCGCGCTCGCTCCTGAAATAAATACCAGCCATGGGAAAAATGCGAACCGATTACGCCGATGTCGACGAATACGTCTCCACCTTTCCGGTAATCGTCCAGCAATTGCTGGAACAGATGCGCGTAACGATTCGAAAACACGCGCCGGAAGCGGTCGAGGCCATCAGCTATGGAATGGTAGGCTATAAACTCCTCGGAAAACCACTCCTCTACTTTGGCGGATTCAAAAACCATCTCGGGTTCTTCGCCACTCCTTCC
>JBEIMN010000766.1:0-1639 GCA_040378705.1 Acidobacteriota bacterium | reverse complement strand
GGCATAGTAGTTTCGGCGACCGGAACGAAGGCCCAAACATAATGACATTTACAGGTGAGGGCATCTCTATCAAATAATCTTCCCTTCTTTGCGTGAAGCCTCCAACCCGCTTTACCCCCATGACCGACATTAACCAAAAACACTTGTTACTGTTTGTTGAAACCGCATTGCCGAATATTATGTTGGTTGCTCCACTAAATTGTTTAGTCATTCTCTGATGTGAAATGGGTAACGATCGACATGATTCAATTTATTCTGCTGCTACTGCCTTTTCTCACCATACCATTAGATACTCCTACTCCACTTCGGTATGACTGTCCGCGGACGGTGGGTGAGATCCGGGTCGACGGGGCACTCGACGAGCCGTCGTGGCAAAAAGCTCCGCTGACGGAGCTTTTCGTTGATATAGAGGGTGAGAGCCGGCCGCGTCCACGCCATCAGACACGGGCACGGATGCTTTGGGATGATCAATATTTCTACATTGGCGCCGAGATCGTCGAGCCGCATCTTCAGGCGACACTGACAAAGCGCGACTCGGTCATCTTTCAGGATAACGATTTCGAGGTCTTTATCGATCCGAATGGTGATCGTAACGAGTATTACGAGTTGGAGATCAACGCGTTGAATACGGTCTGGGATCTCTTCCTGCCGAAGCCGTATCGTGATGGGGGCAAGGCGCAGGATTCGCGGGATATTGTCGGACTGAAGAGCGGGGTCAGGATTGACGGGACGCTGAACGATCCGTCAGACATTGACCGTGGCTGGCAGCTTGAAATAGCGATTCCGTGGCGCGCGCTGGCAAAGTATGCACATCGGCCGACGCCGCCACGTGAGGGTGATCTCTGGCGCGTCAATTTTTCGCGCGTTGAATGGCAATTCGACGTCATTGATGGTCGGTATATCAAAGTTCCGGGGAAGCGTGAGGACAACTGGGTCTGGTCGCCGCAGGGGCTGATCGACATGCACCTGCCGGAGAGGTGGGGAATGGTTCGCTTCACAAAGACCGGTGGAGGCGCCTCACGGTAAAATCGTGAGGCCGATAGTGATGGCGTGGCTACCGCTTCTCCTCGATCCGGTAGAGGTGCGTTCGCGTCCGGATAAATAGCGCCCCATCGACGGCCGCCGGCGAAGCGAGTGCTCCCTCGTCGAGCATATTCTCAGCCACCAGATCGAAGCTTCGCCCGGGGCGGATGACGGTCGATTTTCCGGCCTCATCGATGAAGTAGATCTTTCCGTCAGCATAGATTGGTGAGGAGGAGAACTCGCCGCCGATCCGCTTCATCCAGACCAGGGTTCCGGTCTTCGCTTCGAGGCAGCTCAGGATTCCCGTATCGCCGATCATATAGATCAGGTCATCGATGAGCAGGATCGATGGTTTGTTGGAGACGCTGCGCTTGTGTCTCCAGGCGACGTGGCTCTGTGTGATGTCGCCATTGCCGCCGGTCTTCACCGCGAAGAGCTGGCCGACGGAGAAGCCTGTCGGAAAGAAGATCATTCCGAAGCCAAGGACCGGCCGGGTGCTGGCCGAGAACTGGTCGTGCTCCTCGACGCGCCAAAGTTCGCGGCCGGTGAGCGGATCGTAACCGTAGGCCGCTCGCGAGCCAAGGCTGATCATCTCCAGCCTTCCATTGATCGTTGC
>JBEIMN010000765.1:0-1652 GCA_040378705.1 Acidobacteriota bacterium | reverse complement strand
GTCGGGATTGCCCACAGGCATCGACAAGTGATCGGCTTGAGGGGACAGCATCGACTACCAGACGACAGGATAACGGAGGCGATATGATCTACCATTCGATCGATGAGATACTGACGGCCAATGAGGCGGTTCTGGAGAGTTTTCTGCCGGCGGTAACCGGCCTGACTGCGGCGCAGGAGAGTTTTCGACCCGCCGCTGATCGCTGGTCGATCGCCGAGAATGTCGAGCATGTCGCCCTCGTCAACCGCAACTTCTTCCGCCTCGTCTCACGGCTCCACCAGCAGGCGCTCAATGAGGGAGCCGGTCAGCCACAGCCAATCGCGCAGCCACAGCTCCTTGCCCTCTCGGATCCCAATCGGGAGCGGCGGGTCGAGGCGCCCGAACGGGTTCGCCCCGGGGGGAGCCAGACGGTCGCCGACTCATTGACTAATATGCAGGAGACCGCACAGTTGTTCCGCGAGGCTCAGCCCCGCTTCGAGGAGGTCGACCTCACCGGGCCGAAGTTCACTCACCGGCTGGGTGAGCTCAACGCCTACCAGTGGCTGGTCCTCCTCGGTGAGCACCAGAAACGCCATCTCGACCAGATTGCAGAGGTCAAGGCCTCACCTGGATATCCGCAGAATTAGTATCGATCGGACACGGCTGGTTTCTCTATTCAAAAACAGGGCGCCACCTGACAATCCTGTGCCGCCCGTTTAATCTGTTGGCCGCTGTTGGCCAGGGAGAGCTTGATGAATCTCATCTTTGTCGATCTGCAGCCGGAAGTCGTCTCCGCCTGGAGGGAACAGTTCGCCGGTTATTCCGAGGTCTCTGTGCAATCGGGTTCGATATTTGATGTCGAATGTGACGCCCTGGTCAGTCCGGCGAACAGCTTCGGGTTTATGGACGGCGGCCTCGATATGAGTATTTCGCGCTACTTCGGGTGGCACGTGCAGGAGCGACTGCAGGAACTGATCCAGGACAAGCACCACGGAGAACTCCTCGTCGGCACCGCCGAGATCGTGCCGACCGATCACCCGCTCATCCCCTATGTGATCTCCGCCCCGACAATGCGCGTCCCCATGATTCTCGACGAGACGGTCAACGTCTACCTTGCCACAAGGGCGGTAATTCTGCTCGCCAGTCATGGTCGCTTTCCAGATGGTCGCCCCATTAGCGAGACGGTCCACACCATTGCCGTGCCCGGGATGGGGACTGGAGTCGGGAGGGTTCCACCAGCGATCTGTGCGCGCCAGATGAAGGCGGCCGTCGACGATGCGCTCCTGAAGACGACCAGCTTTCCCACATCCTGGTACGAGGCCCAGCTCAGGCATCAACTGCTCTACGGCGAGGATTCGCGTGATCTGCAGTTTTGAGGTAAGCCGAGGTGGTGGTTTTGCCAAAGACACTTTTACCAGTAACTCCAGGCGAACTTCTCCTTGAGGAGTTCCTGAAGCCGATGGTGATCACTCAGTATCGACTCGCGAAGGAGAACTGAGCAATGACAATCAACTACCATGGCCGGCGATTTCGACCGGTCGACAAGAGTTCAAACTCGGAGACCGCTGCTGAGACCGTTCCCGAGCCCGCAGAGGGCGGCAGCGAGGATCGTGACTGTCAAGCCTTTTGCGAGCGGGACGAGCGAGAGCCCGAGGCCGATTAAGAACATCGCC
>JBEIMN010000764.1:0-1661 GCA_040378705.1 Acidobacteriota bacterium | reverse complement strand
AGCCCCGTCAGCGTCTTGCGCGAATAGTAGCTGACATGGTCCGGATGGACGCTCTCATCCCGCATCACCAGCGAATAGAAGAAGCGATACGCGCAGTAGGCATTGATTGTCGTCAGGATCAGCCTTGTCGGCGAATCACTGAGCAATGGCTTGAGACTCTCCAGAAAGAGCCCGGGATTGGAGAGATGCTCAATTATCTCACCAGCAACAATCACATCGAAGCGGGTCTCACCAAATGGTTTCTGTTCGACCAACTGCTGGACGTCCGAGATCGCCAGATCCTGATGGCCAGCCTCTGCCAGAATTGCAATCCCCTCCGCTGAGAGATCAAGGCCGTACTGCCGCGCCGCCACCCCATCGATCATCGAATAGAGCAGCGTCCCATCAGCCAACCGCATCCGCGTGTACGGCATATCGGCGCATCCAAGATGGAGAACCGTCCTGCCGGCACAGGCCTTCAAAATATAGTCTGTTCGTTGAGTGATGCGATGACGCATTTGTAGCCTTGCTCCTCAGAAATCGGGCTCAATCAGGTGGCATTGTCGCTCATGCCGCTAATCGAACACTCGACCAAACTGTCAGCCCGCTCTCACTTCGGCAAAGATTCGCCGGGCCAGAATCCAGGCAGGTATCGCGTAGAATATTCCGAACGCCAGGACTGTCCCCCAGATTATTCCCGGCAATGCAAAATAGCGACCCATTACAATCTTTGAGATGAGCGCAAGTATTGCCGCAACTGCATAAAAGACGCTCTGTCGCCGCAGCAGGTGGCTGCTGTTCAGAAACATCGACATTGAGCTTCGATAGGCGCCAAGAATCGCGTCACACGAAAATCCAAGCAGGAGCATAAAGCCCGGGACGAGACTGCCGTTGAGCCAGAATGCGACAATATCTCGCCCCCAGATCAGTAACGGAAGAACCAGCGCGACTTCAAACAGGCAGCCGATAAGGATCGAACGATAAAGGGTTCTCTCCGCCCACGCATAATCCCGCCGGGCAAGCGCCTCTCCAAATGCCGGCCACAAGGGGGCAACGAGGTAATGCGGAATCAGCGCCAGCGAAAATAATTTCTGAATCACAGCATAGCCGGCAACCGCCGCTGCCCCGTAAAGCTGGGCAATGATAAAGTTATCGCTCGCCATGCCTGCAATCGTCAGAACCTGCAAAACCAGGAAGATCGCCCCGAGGCTGGTCAGACGGCGGGAGGTCGCCCATTCGAAATGTCGCCAGTGTGGTCGAAGCCACGGTCGCCGATGCCAGAACTGGACCAGTCCATTGATCATCGTGGTCAGCACAGGGGCGCCAGCCATTGCCATCACCAGCCACGGCAATCCCGCTTCAAGGTGGATCACAAACAGCACCCCAATCAGCGCGAGGAGGCTGCCGATTCCCTGCCAGATACTATTGATGAAACCTTCCTGATATCCAGTCTGCAACTTCTCCACCACTCCGAGTGGAATGTTGAGACTGAAACAGATCATGAATATTGCCAGTGCCGGGCGCAACTCATCGATCGCCAGTGGCGATTTGACATTAAATACTTTTGGCCATGGAATGAGATCCGTCGTCAGAAAGTAGAGCGTCAGAATCAGTGCCCCAACTCCCAGCAGAATGAAGAAAGAGCTCGAAACATACTTTGTCGCCGCAGTACGGTCACCTCT
>JBEIMN010000763.1:0-1662 GCA_040378705.1 Acidobacteriota bacterium | reverse complement strand
GTGATGGCGTGATAAACGACGGCAAGGGCCATCCGCGGGGCGCCGGCTCATATGCGCGGGTGCTTGGTCGCTATGTGCGCGATGAAAAGGCGATTGGTCTGATGGAGGCACTGCGTAAAATGTCGCTCATGCCAGCGCAGCGCCTTGAAAAATCGGTGCCAATGATGCGGACAAAGGGGCGCATCAGGGTCGGAGCCGACGCTGATCTGATCGTCTTCGATCCGGCAAGGGTCATTGATCGCGCGACATTCGAGAAACCTGGACAGTATTCCGAGGGAATTACGCAGGTCATCGTCAATGGCAAGCTGGTTGTTCGGGACGAGAAGCTGGTTGAGGGCGTCAAGCCTGGAATCGCTATTCGCCGGAAGTAGCCGTTAGCAGGCCCAGAATTCCAATCCGCTGGTATGCCTGGTTCCTGATATAGCCAAATAACGGTCAGGATTCAGCGCCAAAGAATATTCCACCCAATATTAGTTCAAGCCAACGGCCCGCGGGACTCAACCACCTGCGGGCCGTTCCTGTCTCCAGTTGACGGGAGCATGAAGATATTGGCCACGGCCATGAGTCGCCGCCCGATGTCCGGTCAAAGTCCGGTCGAAGCTACCCCAGGCAATGATTATTCTCCAACATTAATTGTGTGGGCAACCTTAACACTTCAAGTTCGATCTGAAGTGCCAGCAGTACAACTTGACAACTTGGCTTGTCTGAAAATGGGCAGGGATGTCGGCTGGCGTCAGCATGAGCCCGCGGGGGTAAACCCGACGGGATCGAGACTCATCCGGCGGGGTCGCTTTCGAATTTCCTTAATTTACTCCTCGACGATCAGGATTATCAGGATCTGAGAGATGAAAGGTTACGATGAGGTTACGTAATAGTTTTGATCATATCCGTGACGCGATCAGATCCCGACGAGTCCGACGAAGTGGAGCGGTTTTTATCCTGGTCCTGTTTCTGTTGAACATCCTGATGACAGGGGTTGGTGGACGAGTCTATTCGGCAGGTTCTCAGGATCCGCAGGAGCTGAAAATGACGGCTGAGCTTTCAGCGGCTGTTTCCAGAAAGCAGGCTGAGTCGGCGAAACTGACGCGCCAGGCCGAGAGTGCAGACCATTTTCGAGAAATTGGCGAGCGCGTGCAGAGCAGGGGGACGCTGCCGGTGATTGTTCGATTGCGGGCATCGTTTGTCCCGGAGGGGGAATTGCGCGGAGCGGCCGAGACGCGAGCGCAGCGAATGGTGATCGGAAGTGTTCGTGATCGGATGGTTGATGAGCTCGTCGGCTATGATCCAGCCTCCGTCAAGCCATTCGACTATCTGCCATTTGTCGGGGTGACGGTCAATGCGACCGGGGTTGAAGCCCTCCGTTCCTCAGGTAATGTCCTTGACATCGAAGAGGACGTCCTGATGAAGGCGTCGCTGGCGCAGAGTGTGCTGCAGATTGGGGCCAACAACGCCTGGGCGAATGGGTATACAGGATCCGGGCAGGTGGTGGCGATTCTCGACACGGGCGTCGACAAGAGCCATCCTTTTCTTGCTGGTAAGGTAGTTTCCGAGGCTTGTTACTCGACGACTGCGTCGAGCCAGGGGGCGGCGTCCGTCTGTCCGGGAGGTGCCTCGAGCTCGACGTCCGTCGATTCAGGCCTTCCCTGCAGTGTTTCGGGTGAC
>JBEIMN010000762.1:0-1673 GCA_040378705.1 Acidobacteriota bacterium | reverse complement strand
GGTTCCCTCCGCCAGTCCATGAAGCGACTCGATTATCAGATCAGGATAAACTTCGATTTTCCGACGGTGATTCGTGCCTGTGCCCGGCACGGCGAGGTGTCCGATCGTGAAGTCTGGCTGAGCGACGAACTGATCGAACTATACTGCGAACTCCATCGGCAGGGAATTGCACACTCGGTCGAGGTCTGGACCGCCGACGGTCTGGTCGGCGGTCTCTATGGTATTGCGCTTCAACGCGCCTTTTTTGGTGAATCGATGTTCAGTCGAATCCCCTCCGCCTCCCAGATCGCCCTCGTCGCCCTCGTCGAACGGCTCCGGCTTCGTGGCTTCAACCTGCTCGATGTGCAGACCCACACCCCGCATCTCGGCTTCTTTGGCGCGATCGACCTCACTCACTTTCAATACCTTGAGCTTCTTCACGGGGCGATGAATGGTGAAGGCAGATTCGCTGACTGATCTGATCAGTCTGAGAAAATATTGGCAATCCCGCCGCCAATACTGCTTCCGCCACCACTGCTCTGTGTTGGGAAGAACGGTTTCAGTATCCCTGCAAATGCAGCGAGGTTCCGGGTCTGAATCAGAATCTCCCCCGGACCGCTAAACTCGGCGACGATCCCTTCGCCGCTGACAAGGCTCCGAAGCCATCCCGAGGCGGCTGCCTTCCGCAACTCATATTGCATGTACCCTTCCCAGGCGACCAGGTGGCCAGTGTCGACCACATACCGCTCACCCGCCGCGAGCCGCTTGCGGTGAATCGCCCCGAATGACGAGACCAGCAAAAGCCCCGTCCCCTGAACCTGGAGGACGAAGAGCCCCTCTCCGCCAAAGAAGGACTTTGCCCCTCCCCACCGGGTATCGATCTGCAGACTGGTGTCACCGGCCAGATACGAGCTGGACTGGACATAGAACTGCTGGTTGTTCATCTCGATCGCCGCGATGTCTCCCGGTGTCGCCGGGGCCAGCGTCACCTCACCCGGCCCGCGTCGCGCCGTAAAGGTTGAAACAAAGGCCGACTCACCACCGACCGCACGCTTCAACGCCCCCATCAACCCACCCTTCATCTGCGACTGCAACTCGACATTGCCTGACATCGAGACCATTGCCCCGGACTCTGCCTGGATCGATTGCTCTGTCTGCAGACGCACCGTCGCCAGCGAAAACGCCGATCCATACTGAATCTCGTACTCATAGCCGCGTCCCGAACCACGTCCGTCGGCGTCGATCCTGATCCCGCGCGAATCGCTGCTCCCCATTTCTCTCGATACCCCTCCGGTCGATCCCCCGCCGGCAAAATCTGCTCCCGCTACTCCAGCCCCGCAGACACTGCAGAATCGCGCATTGGCCGGTACCGGAGTCGAACATTTTGGACAATTCATCTCTTCCTCTCCATTCTTACTATTTTCAGTCTCTTCAGTACAATAAGTGTTAATAAGTGGAAATCCGGCCGGTTTCAACTGGATTCCCAGCCGGCAATCATCACCACCCCTCAAGATCCACGGCAGGGTCAATGATAGCAATTCCCGTGATCTTCAGTAACGCGCCGCGCGCCGAAAATGTTCTGTCAGTGCAAAAATAGTCTTCCGGATATTATTGGCCGATCAGGTATATCGCTTCAGATGATGTTCGCGAGAAATCTTTGTGTTTGACAATGCGTCACGGCAAGTTAAGATGTT
>JBEIMN010000761.1:0-1675 GCA_040378705.1 Acidobacteriota bacterium | reverse complement strand
GCGTGGTGGGCGCAGGCATTTGAAGCCGCCGGGTTCCGCAATGCATTCCAGGTCCGTGTGCTGCCGGAGGATGCAGATCCGATGGACATCCGTTACAACATGATCAACTGGGTTCATCGTTCGACGCGTGGCTGGTCGTATGGTGCCTCGGTTGTCGATCCGCGAACTGGCGAGATCCTCAAGGGCAATGTCTCACTCGGCAGCCTGCGAATACGGCAGGATATGCTGCTCGGCACGGGGATGATTGCCACCGGGGCGGCGGCAGAGCAGGGAAGCAGGGCGCTCGAACAGTGCGAGGCTGGTGATTCACCCGAGCTCGATTACCTTGCGAGCGCCTCGATCGGCGATCCGGCGACAGACTCCGCGGCGATGTCGCTTGCACGGATTCGGCAGCTCTCCGCGCACGAGGTCGGACACACCCTCGGATTCTCCCACAATTTCGCCGCGAGCAGCTATGGTCGCGCCTCTGTCATGGACTATCCCGCACCGATGGTCGAGATCCGGAATGGGCGACTCGATCTCTCAAATGCCTATGCCGTCGGCATGGGCGCCTATGATCTCTTCTCCGTCCGCTACGCCTATGCCGAATTTCCGGCGACAGTTGATGAGGTGGCCGAGCTGAGCCGGATCGTCGAGGACGGGGTCGCCGCCGGGCTGCTCTTCATTGACGATGGTGACGCGCGTGATGTCGGGACGGCGCACCCACAGGCGAGTGTCTGGGACAATGGTTCGGACGCGATTGCGACGCTTCGACACGAGATGGAGGTCCGGCGAATCGGAATCAGCAATTTCGGGCTTCGCAACATCGCGCCGGGACAACCACTCTCAGCGCTTGAAGCCAAGCTGCTTCCACTCTATCTGCACCATCGCTACCAGTTGATCGCCGCTGCCAAATCGATTGGCGGCCTCTATTTCACCTATGCGGTCAGGACGGCCAATGGGCCGAGTCCGGCCCGTTTCCGCGAGGTCGTTCCGGCCGCACGGCAGCGTGAAGCACTGCAGGCGATACTTCAGACAATCAGGCCGGAGGTGCTGGCGTTGCCGCCATCGATCCTTGCCCTCATTCCACCCGTCGCTACCGGCTTCGAGGGCGGCGCGGCAGAGTATTTCGGACGCCAGACCGATCCGGCCTTCGACGCGCTGGGCGTTGCCTCGATTGCTGCCGGACTCACCTTAGACGCGATACTGGCCCCGGCGCGACTCGAACGGCTGGTCGCCTTCAATGCCGAAAACCCGGCCAATCCTGGTCTGCGTGAGGTTCTCGACGCGACGATTGGCGCGACGTGGAGATCGAAACCTTCGACCAGCAGCTATCATCGTGCGATCGAACAGTCGACACAGAGCCTCCTCGCCAGTCGCCTGATTGAACTGGCCGGTCACGATGGTGCCTCCACACTCCTTCGTGCCGAGGTCAATGCCGCCCTCGGCGAGATCCTCTCGATCATCAAAGTCTCCGCCCGTCGCGATCCAAGCGCCCGGATGGTCCGTGAGGAGATCGAACGATTCTTCAACCGGCCCGATGCCGTTCGTCCACCGGCTCGCCGCCTGCCTGCTCCGGCCGGTGATCCGATTGGCAGTCGTCAGTAGTCGGTTCGTCAGATCATTGTCTTTATTAGTCAACATTGGGCGGGGCTCTACTGCCCCGCCCACGAACTTAAAATAACAATACTCAGGG
>JBEIMN010000760.1:0-1679 GCA_040378705.1 Acidobacteriota bacterium | reverse complement strand
CCTGCGCATCGAGCACACGCGCATCCACCTCGATGTAGTTGATTTCGGCGCGGAAGGTAATGGGCGGCTGTTGCGGCTGGGCCTGTGGAGCCTGGCCATGGGCCGGCGCGCTCGCGGCAATCACCGTCAGAACCTCATCGAATGTCTGAAGGGTGAAATCGCAGTGATCCTTCTCGATTATCAGCGCCGGTGAGAGGCGGATCGAGCTCGCCCCGCAACCGATGACCAGCAGTCCGCGACGATAGCATTCCTGCTCGAACCGGTCTCGTTCCGCAACGGCAGGTTCCCGGCCCTCACGATCCCTGACCAGCTCCATGCCGATCATCAGACCACGCCCGCGCACGTCGCCGATCATCGGGTGTCTGTTCGCCAGCTCGCGCAGTCCGGCAAGCAGGTAGTCTCCCATCGCCGCCGCATTGCTGACCAGTCCCCCTTCGAGCAGCCTGATCGTCGCCAGCGCAGCAGCGATGGCGACCGGGTTGCCGCCAAAAGTCGAGGCATGCGCACCGGGTGTCCAGTCCATCAGATCGGCCCGCGCCACCGTCGCACTCAGCGGCATCCCGGAGGCGATTCCCTTCGCCGTCGCAATGATGTCCGGCACGAAACCGAAATGCTCCGAGGCATACATCTTTCCCGTTCGCCCCATTCCGGACTGAACCTCGTCGGCGATGATCAGAATTCCGTGCCGATCCGCAATCTCACGCAACGTCCGCAGAAACGATTCCGGCGGAACGATATACCCACCCTCCCCCTGAATCGGCTCGACCAGGATTGCCGCGCACTCCTCCGCCGGCACGGTCGTCTTCAGCAGCAGATCTTCGATGATCCGCGCGCAGTGCGGCCCCTTCGATTCACTCGCCCCACAGGTCTCCGGGGTCAGATTGTATGGACAACGATAGCAGTTGGCATAGGGCACGTGCGTCACATCGAGCGCCTGCCGTCCGAATCCCGCTCGCTGCTTCGCCTTGCTGGCCGTTACCGAAAGCGCTCCAAACGTTCGACCGTGAAATGATCCATAAAACCCGATCAACTTCTGCCGACCCGTCGCGTGAAACGCGACCTTAATCCCACCCTCGATCGCCTCCGCCCCGGAATTTCCAAAATGGACCCGTTTCTCGAAGCTGCCCGGTGTGAGCCGCACCAGCTTCTCCGCCAGTTCCGGCAATTGCGGATAATAGAAATCTGCCGCACAGACGTGAAGAAACTGATCGACCTGATTCCTGATCGCCTCGACCACCTCCGGATGCGAATGGCCCGTCGAGCAGACCGCCACCCCGGCCATCAGGTCGAGAAAGATGTTTCCGTCCGGATCCTCAACCATCATCCCCTTGCCACGCTGCATCACGAATGGATAACTCCGCGTGTAGGAGGGGGAAATATACTTCCGATCGCGGTCGATGACCTCCTGCGAAAGCGGCCCCGGAAGCGGGGTCCGCAAGACGGGAACTCTTGAACTATTCAGCTCTGAATTTGATGACATACACTTTCTCCATTGAAATACGACCAGAAATTTCTCGTCATTTCCGACAAAGGGAGAAAGCTGAACTTAGTCCGCGAAGAGGTTGCCGCGGATCAAGGTGGGAATGGACTGGCTGTTGGCTCTGATCATAATAAATTTAGTGGCTCACAGCTCGTCTGGCAATAATGGCCAGACTGAAGAAGGCCGCGGCGCCGGTCAT
>JBEIMN010000759.1:0-1686 GCA_040378705.1 Acidobacteriota bacterium | reverse complement strand
GCCATTCATTCCGGTCGTCGCGCTTTTCGGGCTCGTGCTCGATCTTGTCTACTATGCCGCCGGCGTGGCCTTCGTCGATCGGCCGGCGCAGTATCTGCGGGATCTGTGTGCGGTTCCACTCTACGCTGCCGTATGGCTATACGGGCTCTTTCTGGCGATCATCAATCGTGGACGTCAGGTCTGGCTCAAAGCCGGACGGTAATTTCGACGGTGATGACGCGGCTTCTGTCCGATTCTCACCCGTGCCCATCGGCGATTATATGACCATACTATTTCCATATCTTGCCCGCTGGCACTCTGCCAATCGGAGTCGATATCACCAGCTGTTGACGCATCTCTGCCTGCGTGGCCACCGGGTGCTGATCCTGACTGCTCCGCCGATGGCCCTGTCCGATATCAGTTCGCGTGACATCGGACAGGAGGATCGTCGCCTCCCCGACGGGCTGATCATCAGCGAACTTTTCGCCCCGGGGCCCCTTCGCGCCTTCTGGCAGCTCGATCTGCCACGAACCAAGCTGATCAAGAAGGGGCTGCTTGCCATCTCCTCGATTCCGCAATTGCAGCGTGTGATCAAACGCGAGAAGGTCGATCTGCTCTTCCTCTACAATCTGCCACAGGTAATGCTGATGGAACTTGCCGATTGTCCGGTTCACTTCGATCTGGCAGATGATCTTGTCGCGATGATGGAGGGGGAGGATCGGCAGCTCTTTAAGTATGGTGGACGGGCTGCGGCGTCATTCGTCCAGGGGCGAATGATCGAGCGTGCCCGGACGGTGACCGTCGCTTCAAGCGTCCTCGCGGAGCAACTCGACCGCAAGGTGCTCATGCTTCCGAATGGCGCCGATCTGACAGAACTCGATGAGGTTCGTGCCCAGGGGCCACGACCGGCGGCACAATCTATCACAGCGGACACAGCGGACACGGGTCAGACCCGGCCGGGCACCCGGCCAGTAGTTGGATTTGTCGGAGCCTTCGAGTACTGGATCGACTTTGAGCTGCTGACCGGCGTTGCCGCACGGCTCCGCTCGTTCGATTTTCTGCTGGTGGGTGGTGGACGCCGTCTCGATGAACTGCGCGCGCTTGTCACACGGCTTGGACTGACTAATGTGCAGCTGACCGGCCCCAAACCCTACCGCGAAGCCATGCGTGAAGTCGTTGGGATGGACGTCTGTCTTCTCCCTTTTTCACACAGTCCGGTCTCCGACGGCTCCTGTCCGTTGAAGCTTTTTGAGTACGCCGCGCTTCGGCGACCGATCGTCAGTACCAGCACGACGGAGGTCGAAAGAATCGGTCAGGGATGGGTCCATTTCGCCGATAGCGTCGACGCTTTCGCGGCCGCGATCACCAGATGTCTCACCGATCGTCAGGAGACCGAACGGGCCCTCGATACCGGGCGGCAGCGTGTCGAAGCGGTCTATAACTGGCCACACCTTGCCGCTCAATTCGAGCAGTACCTGATGGCCAATCTCTGACCTGATGTCAGGAGCCGCTCAAACCGGCTACCTGACAATCTCGATCTGCTCGAGCCAGGCAAGGCTCGTTCGTGAGTCGAAGATCAGCTTCGCCTCGATCCGGTCGCCGGAATTGAGCGTCTTCAATACCTTCTCATCCGGGACGGCGAATCCCATGGTCATGGCCTTCATATAGCCTTCGATCTCCTCGTGCGCGACGACGACCTTTTTCTTT
>JBEIMN010000758.1:0-1687 GCA_040378705.1 Acidobacteriota bacterium | reverse complement strand
GTTCTAATAGTTCTAATAGTTCTACGTGATACCTTTGACCAGATATCAAAATTCTGAACTGAATTTTGGATTATACATGAATCAGGGACTCTCGTCCTACTTTCGCATCCGCAGACCAATACAGTAAAGATACTTATCAGTCCGCAGAAAGAGCTGTCCATCCGATACCGCGATCGTACTCAGGCAATATCCCTCGACCGAATTCTCGGCCAGCAGTTCAAAAGTCGGGCCGGCCCGGAAGACGACGGTCACGCCATCCTCGTTTGTAACATAGACTTTTCCATCCGCGAGTATCGGCGAGGCACTGTAAGTTCCCGGTGCCAGTCGCTGCGGGCCGTAAACGACCGCGCCCGACTTCACATCGTGAACGAAGAGCGCGCCATTCTCACGAATCAGGTAGATATAGCGGCCATCCGTCACCGGCGTCGCGACGTCCGGCCCATTCGGAGTAGACCAGGCGAGATGGCTCCGGCTGACATCTCCGCGCCCGCCCGTCCTGACTGCCAGATATGGATTGCTCCGGCTGCCCGCAAAGACCAGTCCATCCCCAACCACCGGCGAATTGACGATCCGGTTGAACTGCATGTTGGTCGGATTGAGACCATAGGCACGCCAGACCTCTGCCCCTGTCTCCGGGTCGTGTCCGGTAACACAGTCGCCACCGCTGAGGATCACCTGCGCCTTCCCTCCCTCGCGCAGCAATGCCGGTGTAATGTAGGAGTCCGGCGATTCCACCTGCGCCGGTGTCGGGCGCTCGACACGCCAGATCGTCGCGCCGGTCTGGGCATTGATCCGCAGCAGGAAGGACGGATCGTCCGTTCGCATCCCGTGCAGTACCGGAACATAGAGTGAACCGTTGTGCAGAAGCGGTGTCGAAGCGTATCCCCAGTTGAGACCGAATTTACCGTAGTCCTTCTGCACGTCGCGCGCCCACACCTCGCGCCCCTTGAAATCGAAGGCCTTCAGGATACCCGTCCCGGTCATTATCCAGACCATCCGGCCATCCGTGATCGGAGAGGGTGAAGACATATTCTGCTTGCGCCTCCGCTCGTCACCACTCCCAAGCGGCCGCTTCCACAATACAGCCCCGTTCCGCCGATCGAGTGCCCAGAGCGAGAGCGCCCCGCTCGTCGTCGTCCCCTCGGCAACGTTGAGAAAGATTGTCTCCCTCCAGATGACCGGTGTCGAACCACTCCGGTCGGGCATCGGAATCTTCCACGTCACATTCTGCACACCTGTCCATTTGACGGGCAGATCCTTCTCTGTACTGACTCCGTTCAACAAAGGTCCGCGCCAGTTCGGCCAGTTATCCGCCCTCACGGCCAGCAGTACCATCGAACCCGACAGTACCAGTATTGCCATTACCAGAATTCCGATTCTTCGCATCAACGATACCCTCCCGAGTCAAAATCTTTCGTTAGTGGATGTTACTCAAAATGTAAAATGGCGGAATCAAACGATCGCCCAAGTTTACAGACTCTGCCCATTCGCGTCCATACCATGATCGGCCCCCTGCCCCTCAGGAGTTCGTTTATCGGCCCCTCAAAAAGAAATGCCCGACGACGGAGAGTTGACTCCGGCGTCGGGCACCTCCCGCTCGATCGATCAATCGGCTATGACTTTGGATTCGTTACCGCACCCTCGGCCGCGGATGAGACCAGGGCAACATACTTGGCAAAGACACCGG
>JBEIMN010000757.1:0-1692 GCA_040378705.1 Acidobacteriota bacterium | reverse complement strand
GGACTCACCCGATCCCGTCACGTCGCCGCGCAATCGCAACGATGGCCAGCCGCTTCTTCCATGAGGGCCCGGGGCCTCTGTCTGCAGCCAGTAGACAAGCGAGAGGCTCTGCTGACGCGCCTCCGCCAGATGGCCCACTCGATCCTCGTCATTGCAGGTGCAGAGATCACCAAGCAGATAGTCTGTCTGCGGCCAGTTGACCGTGCAGAGATCGCTCGCGAACGCGCCATCATCGAAGAGTGCCCGATCCAGAATTCGACGATAGGTCCAGAGCCCGGCGAATGCCCGCGATGGCTCGTTCTCCGGGTCGAAATGGTAGGTGGTCGGCACCATTAGTCGCGGGTGTGTGATCGTCCACGAGAGGAGTGGCCCTGGCCACGCTGGCGCGAGTGGCGGAATGAAGCTCCGCCAGAAGTCGTAATTCGCCGGACGCGCAATGGGCGCAGACTCCTCAGTCGCGTCATAATCAAGCACAAAGCAGAAAGAGAATGCCTGAGAATTGCCGGGTTGCGCCTCGAGCGGCGCCCGAGGCTCGCCCGTCACCCGTCGTGATTCGAAGCCGGTTACATACTCTGTTCCGCTCAGTGGCAGCAACTCCCCGAGATCCGTCCCATCGATCACATAGCTGGCCTCGACGACCATCACGGCTCCCGTTCGCAGGTTGCACAGACTGACCGCCCGGACACGGTCTCCGTCGACGTCACATCCCGTTGTGCGGTGCGACGTCAGCAGCGTCAGTCTTCCCGCGCTCAGGTATGGTGCGAGCATCCCTTCGAGCACCGCCAGGGCAACTCGTGGTTCATGGCAGAGTGGCGAGACCCAGCCATTACCAGGATTCAAATTCCGGACGTTTCGATACTTCTCGCGCAGTGGATAGTATTTACGGTAGTAAGCACGTACACCTTCACGAAAAGCACGATAGCTCGCCGTACACCCGAAACTCTCAATCCAGCCGTGCTCATCAGGTGGCACTGCCTGCGATGTGAACTGTCCGCCAATCCAGTCCGACTCCTCCACCAGGATGACACGCCTGCCATTACGCAATGCCGCCAGCGCCGCCGCGCACCCGCCGACGCCTCCACCAACGATCAGTATCTCGGTATGCACCGCGGGGCCCACCCTGGGATTCGTTCCATTGGTGGACTTCAAGGCCCGTGCTTCCGGTATTTCAAGACTCATTTTTATCGTGATCCCCGTGCCGATGCCAACATTTTCAGCTCATAAAATGGTGTCGATGAGTGGTTCTCCCGCCAGAAATCGGCGCAGATTATCAAGAAAATGGTCGACAATGACCCTCTTTTCAAAACGCTGGCCACCGGCGGTATGCGGGGTGATCAGGCAGTTTGGCGCTGTCCAGAGCGGGTGATCCGCTGGAAGTGGCTCCGGATCGGTCACATCAAGGCAGGCCCCGCCAAGCTGGCCGGATTGGAGCGCGGCGACCAGTGCCTCCTGATCGACCGTCATTCCACGACCAATATTGTAGAAGATTGCACCGCGCTTCATTCCGGAAAAGAGAGCGTCATTACAGAATCTGTTTGTCGCCGGGCTGGCCGGCAGGATATTAATGACGTGGTCTGCCAGTGCCAGCTCGGCGGCGAGCTCGCGGCTGTCGATCATCGGAATCGCCTCCGTCCCGTCCGGGCGACGACGGTAGCCACGCAGGCGCATCTGCAGCGGCGCGAGCAGGCCCGC
>JBEIMN010000756.1:0-1706 GCA_040378705.1 Acidobacteriota bacterium | reverse complement strand
TAGCAGTCCTCCATCGGCGGGCGCCCGACGATGGTTGTCTGGTAGATCGGGTTTTTGCGGTGGGTAACGGTTGTGACGTGGAAGACGGGATATGAGTCTTCGAGCGTATAGAATCCGGTATGATCACCAAACGGGCCCTCGATCCGCCGCTCGGATGGATCGACATAGCCCTCGAGGACAATCTCGGCGCTTGCAGGGACTTCGAGGTCGACCGAGACACACTTGACCATCTCGATCGGTTTTTCACGAATGAAGCTGGCAAACATCATCTCGTCAAGGTCATCCGGCAGCGGAAGAGTCGCGGCGAAGTTGGTGATCGGCTCAGCGCCGATGGCGACGGCGACCTCCATCCGCTGGACACCCTTCTTTTCAAGATCACGTTGATGAGCTGCGCCATGCTTGTGGATCTGCCAGTGCATGCCGGTCGTGTTCTCATCATAGACCTGCATTCGATACATCCCGCAATTCCGCTTGCCCGTTCGTGGGTTTTTGGTAAAAACCATTGGAAAGGTGATAAAGCGGCCACCGTCCGCCTCCCAGCATTTGAGGACTGGAAAGTCGAGCAGGTTGAACTCACCCTCGCGCCTGATCACCTCCTGGCAGGGACCAGTCTTGACCTCGCGCGGGAAATACTTTCCGAGTTCGGCCAGTTTCGGCAGCATCCGTACCTTTTCGAGAAGTCCTTCGGGAGACTTGAAGTCGAGCCAGTCGGTGAGACGGTTTGCGATATCGTCAACGTTATCGACTTCAAGCGCGAGCTCCATCCGCCGGCGGCTCCCAAGCGCGTTGATCAGAACCGGTATCCGGCCACCATCGACATTCTCGAATAGCAACGCCGGACCTCCCGCCTTGCTGACACGGTCAGTGATCTCTGTGATCTCCTGGTCACTGGATACCGGAACGGAGATGCGTTTAAGTTCCCTGTTCTTTTCAAGAACCCTGATGAATTCACGAAGGTCGGAGTAGGCCATATCGATCTATTTCCCCTGACAAAATAATGAAGGCATTCTTATTGGAAGACCCAAACCCGGCATAGTTAAACGCCATGTGGCCGTCGGACCAATTGGCAGCCGGATATTATTCAGATTTTAGATGGTAACAATCGGTCAGGCAGGGTGGCAAGCGCGAGGTTTGTCGTACTACTCACGATTGTATAGACAAGTGGTCAAGCAAAGAGGAGAGGCCCGCATGACTCAACCGCACCGACCTCTCCAGTCGGGTGACAAATTTCGAGTGCGCCTTATGGCTGCCAGCTATGAAACTCATAGGCAGGTTCGACCTGGCTGCTCAATCGCGCATAATCTTCCGGCAGGTCGATATCCTCGAGAATGGCGCTGGTCTGCACAGGGATTTCGAGGACGTCGCTGCGGTGTTTAAGAATAAATCCACGCATTCCTTCGGGTGAGGCATCGTCGATCTGGAGAATCTCTTCGACGTAGGTGGTGCTGACGATGACCGGGTGGCCCCACTTGCCATCGTAGACGGGGACGACAATCCCCTTGTCTCCCTTCTCGAAGGCGGCAATCAACCGGTTGATCAGACCTGAATCGATCATTGGCTGATCGACGAGGGCGAGCAGGAACCCGTCAGAATTTGGGCTGAGCATCGCAAGACCCGTCTTAATCGAGGTCAGCATGCCCTGTCGATAGTCCTTGTTTATGGCAAATTGAACACCAGTACCGGCCAGTCGGGGACGGATCTCCGCC
>JBEIMN010000755.1:0-1712 GCA_040378705.1 Acidobacteriota bacterium | reverse complement strand
GCATTCGGTCAGAACTGCATTCGGTCAGAACTGCATTCGATTGCCAAAACGGTATTGGATTGCCAAAACTGTATTGTATTGCAAGATCAATCATTCCCGCCCGTTCTGTGTGCGGTTCAGGAAGTCTGTATTTATCAATTACTTGTTTTTTGGGAAGTGGGCGATTAAGATTCAGCGGTGAGGTAAGCAGCGAATGAAAATATGTCCGATCTGCCAGCAAAGTTTCCCCAACGGATTTCAGTATTGTCCGAACGATACTGAGTTGCTGTTGACACAAGAGGACAACCAGCGGGTTGCCGTGCCGCCGTCCCCGGAACCGGTGCGTGAAGTCGTCGCCAGGCCTCGCCCCGCGAATGGTCGGGAGACGGTCGACCTTCGCAGTACTGGAGCCTTGCCCGGGCGGACGGAGCCGCCCCCGGTGGTGCCCGAGCCAACCCCGGCCCCGACACAGTCCCTGCCCCCCCTGCCTCCTAAAACGGTCGAAACCACAGGCCGACTGCAGACTGGGCGGACGGCGCAGAGCGTAAAGGCCCCCAGCACCCCGGCATCCGAGCCGAGGGTGAACGTCGCGACGGATCGCGCCGTTCCAGCGACTGCACAGGGATACATCGCACCCCGGTCAGCCGTGGGCGAACTCAATTTCACTATGCCGGACGAGGGGTCGCTTATTTCGCGACTGACCGCTGTCCTCCGGAATATCGGCGAGATTCTCAGGAAACCGGTCGGCGGATCGACGAGTGGAACGGGTTTCCAGTTCCTGCTGGCGGAAGACTCCCTCTCGACCAGAATTTCACGGGAGTTCAGCGCGGCTGGCGAAGAGTTCCGGCGAGATCCGAAACGGTTCATGGTCGAGCTGACACGTGGCGAAGGCTCGAACCTCCGTCGTCGAAACATGCTCCTTGCCGGTTCAGAGATGGCCGTCGTCGGATTCGTCACCGCCTACTTCGCACTGACCGCTCTCTCATCGGCGACGCGTTCGGAAAGCCTGACCGCGCGCTGGCTCTTTATTGCCTTCATCGCCTACCTTGTCGGCTGCTATCTGGTCCGTGGCCTGCTGCTGCTGAAGCTGATCAATCGGGCAACCAATCGACTGGTCGGCCCGAAGATCGCCCTCGAGATCGCCAACTGGGTGCCACTGGCGGTGATCCTGATCCTCTCGGTCGTGCTCTCGAACTATAATTTCTATTGCAGCCTCTTCCCTGGCCGGTGTGTACCACCGGAAGCGGTCATTGACGAGTTGGCGTTATTGACGCCGCTGACCGACGTCCCGACCGACATCAAGGTCAAGGTCGAAAAATCGGCGGCGGTCAAGGAGAGAAAGATTGGCGGGAGCCTCAAGAGACCGAAAGCGGCCTCGGGCGGCGGCGGCGGCGGTCGAAGTCAACCGACTCCACCGAGCAAGGGTGTTCCGCCTCCGATGGCTCTGACGCCGCAGATCGTCATGCCAAATCCGGAGCCTCCGAAGATCAAGAATCCTTCACTCGCGGTAGTTCCGACAATCTACGGTGATCCTCGTGCCCTCCCGCCAATGAAGGGACCGATTGGCGACCCCGGCGGGGTCCCCGGACCGCCATCGAGTGGCCCCGGAACTGGCGCCGGAATTGGACGCGGCTCCGGAACTGGTGTGGGAACTGGTGATGGTGGCGGAGCAGGCGCTGGTCGTGGTGGAAATACCGGCGGTGGTGATATGGGTCTCGGTGGAGGTCGTTCCG
>JBEIMN010000754.1:0-1713 GCA_040378705.1 Acidobacteriota bacterium | reverse complement strand
GCAGCCCTCTTTTTTTATTAGACCTGAACTGGTAACACCAATCTCTACGGGAATACCCCGAGTTCCATGTAGTCGCGTGCCACCTTCTCAAGCGCGATGAAGAACGCGGCAGTCCGCAGATCCGGAACATCGGTTCGGCTCTTCCAGGTTTCACGCATGTTCTGATAGGCGAAGACCATTGTCTCTTCAAGGCCTGACTTGACGTAATCGAGCTCGTCCGGTCCCTTGCTGAGCAGATTCCAGTCCTCTTCGAGCAGCTTCTTCCCGGTTACGACCTCGACCATATGGACGATCCGCCGTTCCTGCGCCGCCTCGTACCGTTTCCCCATCCGTCCGATCCGGACGTGGGCAAGGTTCTTCAGCCATTCAAAGTAGGAGACCGTCACGCCGCCGGCATTGGCGTAGATGTCGGGTACGACAAGGACGTTCCGTTGCTCGAGTATCTGCTCGGCGCCCGGAGTCGTCGGGCCATTGGCGCCCTCTCCTATTATCTTCGCCCGGATCCGACCGGCATTCTCCTCCGTGATCTGATTTTCGAGGGCGGCCGGGATGAGGATGTCACAATCGAGTTCAAGCGCGTCCCGCGAATCTGGAATGTTGGTTGCGCCCGGAAAGTTGAGGATCGAGCCGGTCGCCTTGCGATGCTGGAAGACCTCTTCCTCGTTCAGGCCGGCCGGGTTCAGAATCGCTCCCTCCCGTTCGGCGATCGCGATGATCAGCGCGTCACCCTCCTCACGGCAGAACTTGGCGCTATGGTAGCCGACGTTGCCAAGCCCCTGGACGATGACACGCTTGCCGGCAAGCCCCGGCGTCAGCCCGATCGCCTTCATGTCCTCAGCATTGGCCGTCGCCTCACGCAGTGCATAATAGACTCCGCGACCGGTTGCCTCACGTCGTCCGGCGACTCCACCCTGCGAAATCGGTTTGCCAGTGACGCAGGCGAGTGCATCGAGCGCCCCGGGATTGAGCGCCTCGTAGGTGTCCGCAATCCAGGCCATCTCCTTCTCACCCGTTCCGTAATCCGGAGCTGGCACGTCGATCCCCGGGCCGATGAAGTTCTTCTTCGCCAGCTCGTGTGTGTAGCGGCGCGTTATCCGCTCGAGCTCCTCCCGCGTATATTTTGCCGGGTCGATCTGAATCGCCCCCTTCGCTCCTCCGAATGGGACATCGACGATTGCACACTTGTAGGTCATCAGCGCGGCGAGTGCCTTCACCTCGTCCTCGTTGACATCCGGGGCATAGCGTATTCCACCCTTCGTTGGCAACTTGTGGTGACTGTGTTCGACCCGCCACGCCTTGATCACCTCATAGTGCTCCTCACCACGCTCATTGAAACGACGGAGCGGGAATTCGAAGTGATAGACACTATTGCAGATCTTGATATGCTCGATCAGACCGGGAGGATGCCTGGTCAGTGCCGCCGCGCGGTCGACATATTTGACGACATTCTCAAAAAAACTGGTGTGGGTTGTCATTGGACTCATCCTTTCCTTGCCTGTTCTTTCCCCTGACAGCTCTCTCAACGATGGATCAACCATTCGTCTCCATCGTTGTCAGGTATCGATCAGTCATCATCAGCGTGGGCGGCGGGTGGCGTTTAATACGCCGGCCCGCCAGGAGACCATATACACCGGCAGGGGCTAGCAAAAAATGCCTGCCGCTGCGCCGGGGAATCCCGACATTGGTATTAAGCGATATTAAGATGATTTTTGG
>JBEIMN010000753.1:0-1722 GCA_040378705.1 Acidobacteriota bacterium | reverse complement strand
GCATGAAATGGAGCTCAAGGCGATCGAGGACCGATGGGAACGAATTGTCGGTCTGCTGGGAAGTGAGAGTTTTCCTGAATTTCTGCGGGTATTCTGGAATAGTCGCCACAAGCTGGTACGCAAATCCGACCTCTTCAAAACTATTCGAAGAAGAATAACCACTCGTGACGCGGCTTTTGAATTGCTGCGGGAACTTGATCACGCCGCGGCCATTTACGCAGCGCTTCGTGACCCGCAGGATCCGATGTGGAATAATGATGAAAAGCAGGCGCTTGAACAGTTACGTATGTTTAATGTCCGTCAGCCACTGGACATGCTGATGGCGTCATATGCTAAATTTTACGAATCTGAAAGACCTGCTTTCACCCGAATCATCAGGACAGTTGCGGTCGTGTCATTCCGCTACAATGTTATTTGCAACCTTCAGACTCACGAACAGGAAAGGTTGTATAACGATATTGCGTGGAAGGTGTCAGACGGTAAGTATGCAACTCCCTCCGGGGTAATTGTCGCCCTTCGTGCGGTTTATCCAGACGATAGTCAGTTCAAGTCCGCGTTTTCCGAGAAAGAACTGCGAACCACCAACAGCCGCAACAAAAAGGTTGTTCGTTACATCCTCTTTGAAATTGAACGACAACGTTCTGGTCAGGATTTCGCTTTTGAGAGTGACACCTACAGCCTCGAGCATATCCTTCCGGAGCATCCCTCCGAAGAATGGTCTTATATCGAGGATTCCAAACAAGATCGTTTCATCTACCGTCTCGGCAATATGACTCCGCTTGAGACGAATCGAAATCGTGATCTGGCCAATCTGGATTACCCGGCAAAGCGGCAAGTCTACCAGGAGAGCAGCTTTCAAATCACCAGAGCAGTTGCTGAACATTACGATACCTGGGATGAGCAGAAGATCGAAGCGCGGCAAAAGCAGATGGCCACCATCGCGGCGGGCATCTGGAAAGCAGATTTTGGAAATTAATACTGAAAAGCGACGTTATTCTGGGTGCCTTACCCTGGCCAGGTTCGGGGGAGATCAGGCACGGCGAGTTTGATGGATTAGCATCGAAGAGGGCTGAAGAGGGCTTAACCGAGGTTATGGAATCGATCATCACCTATTTCGACAATATCTCATCCCGCGATCGGTCACTGATTCTGATCGGCGGGATCACGCTGTTCTGGCTGCTCGAAACAGCCTTTCCGCTATTCCGCTTCAGCGGTAAAAAATGGCGTCACGCCGCGATCAACATCTTCTTTACGTTGACGACGATCGTGCTGAATTTTGGGCTTGCCGCAATTTTGCTAAAAACAAGTGACTGGACGCAGGATCATCAGTGGGGGATCCTGCCGATGCTGGATGGCCTGCCCGTTCTTCTGTACATCATTGTCGGACTGCTCGGACTCGACCTGATCGGCGCCTTTGCCATCCACTGGCTTGAGCACAGAGTCCCCCTGATGTGGCAATTCCATCTGATACATCACACCGATGTCGAGGTGGACACGACGAGCGCCAACAGGCATCACCCCGGGGAGAGTCTCTTTCGTTTCGTTCTGACGACGGTGGCGGTGCTGGTCATGGGAGCGCCGGTGTGGATGATCATGCTCTATCAGGCGCTGTCGGTCGTTGCCTCACAGTTCAATCACGCCAACATCCGCCTGCCGGAGAGCGTCGACCGGGTGCTTAGTCTGTTGATTGTCACGCCGAACATGCACCACGTCCACCATCAT
>JBEIMN010000752.1:0-1724 GCA_040378705.1 Acidobacteriota bacterium | reverse complement strand
TTCCATTTGACAGTGGTTATACTCTACCTGACAACGCACTCAATCAAATTTATTCAACAGGAGATTCGACTCATGATCAGCAGAAGAGAATTCGCGCGTAAGACGGCCATGGGCCTGACGGCTGCCGCACTGCCAGCGCTTCCGGTAGTGCCCGAGCTTTCGGCACTGGCGACTCCCGTTGCGGAGAAGTCAGGTCTGAAAAAGGGCATCATCATCAGCATGCTTCCAAAGGATCTGAGCCTCGTCGATCGCTTCAAGGTGGCGATCGACTGTGGGTTCGACGGGATCGAGGCCCACACCGTCACCGATCAGAAAGAGGCAGAGGCGATCAAGGAGGCTTCGGTCAAAACCGGACTTCCGATCCATTCCGTCATGAACTCTGATCACTGGAAGTTCCCACTCTCGGATCCCGATCCGGTCGTCGTTCAAAAGAGCATCGTTGGTATGGAGACCTCGCTCCGCAACGCCAAGCTCTGGGGGGCTGAGACCGTCCTTCTCGTTCCGGCGGTTGTGACCGGCAAGACGACCATTCCCGTCGCCTGGCAGCGCTCACAGGCGGTGATCAGGAAGCTGATTCCGCTCGCGAAGGAGCTTGGCGTCGTCATTGCGATCGAAGAGGTCTGGAACAAGTTCCTGCTCACCCCATACGACCATATCCGTTATATCGACGAGTTCAAGAGCCCGTGGGTCAAGGCCTATTTCGATGTCGGAAATATCGTAATGTACGGCTATCCGCAGGAGTGGATTCGCGCCCTCGGCAAGCGGATCGTCAAGATGCATCTCAAGGACTTCAAGACCGATAACCGACAATTCGTCGCTCTTCGTGAGGGCAGCATCGACTGGCCGGAGGTTCGCAAGGCGGTTGGTGAGATCGGTTACCAGGGATACATGACGGTTGAACTTTCGGGTGGTGACGCCACATATCTGAAAGAGGTCAGTCGCCGCGTCGATCTGATTATTGCCGGATAGATCAGGGCCATACTGGCAGACCATAACCGGAAAAGCGCGCAGTCGGAGGGCTTCTCTCGCCTCCGGCTTCGCGCTTTTTTGTGACTGGCCCCTGGCGGCTTACGGTTCCCACCCCCCGTAATCACGGGAATTGTCTTAGGCCACAGCTTGTGAAAGTGAGCGAATGGTGGGTGATGGCCACTACACTAGCGGATTAGCCGCTCGATCTGCTCGATAATTTCAGCATAGACCTCGCCCTGCTCGGTTCCGATGCCAACATATCGGCGAACCAGCCGCCCTTTCTGATCGAGAATCACGACCGTCGGAACCGCGTTCAGGTCGAACGAATGGTAGAGTTCCATTCCCGGATCGCGCAGTACCGACATCTTCAGATTCGATCTCTTCAGAAAGGCGAGCAGCTCATCATTTGACGCATAGTTTCGCGTCGCCGGCTTGTCGCTGTCGATGCTCACCCAGTAGATGGCGACCTGGCGTGATTCGTAGCGGTTGGCGAGCCGCTGGAGCGAAAGGAGTTCACGAGCAAAGAGCGGAACCCAGGTCCCTCCGAAGGCGAGCACGACCACCTTGCCTTCGAGATTGGCAATGGAGACTGGCGAACCGTTCGGCGATTGGAGTGGCTCTTTGCTCTGGGCAGCACAAACACCGCCACAAGTCAGGATGACCAGCAGGATGACCAGGGCTGGGAAGGGAATCAGTTTTGGATTGGTCTGGAATCTCATAATCGATCTCGCAATTCATTCCGGGTTCAAGAGTCG